>JBFKSL010000088.1:0-11352 GCA_041626995.1 Ketobacter sp.
CCCCCTGCTGACCCAAGGCAAGTTCAAATCCGCCATGGATGAAGCCAAAAGCTCCGGCAGCGCCATTGCCAAAATTCTGGTGTATGGATTGTCCCGCAGCGCCTACGCCACCCGCCATGACGAAATCGAAATGGCCATGGAAGAAGGCCTGATGGAAACCATCCCTCATTTAGAGCGTCGCACCAACTACATCGCCACCTTCGCCAACATTGCTACCCTGTTAGGCCTGCTGGGAACCATCATGGGTTTGATCAATGCCTTTACTGCGGTAGCCAGCGCCGACCCATCGCAAAAAGCTGACCTATTGTCCGCCAGTATTTCCGTAGCCATGAACACCACCGCATTCGGTCTAATGGCGGCTATCCCCCTGCTGTTGGCCTTCACCTACTTGCAAAACAAGACCAACCAGTTGATTGACAGCATGGAAATGGCCTCGGTGAAATTCCTCAACGTATTCCGTCAAGCGCAAAGCCAAAGCAAAGCGAAAGAAAATGGTTAATAGGGCCCATGCCCTCACCCATGAATACGTTTGAGCAGGAGCCATCATGACTAAACGCTCGCGACGAAAACATCACGTCGACGCAGAAATCAACATCACCGCCTTTATGAACTTAATGGTGGTGCTGGTGCCGTTTCTGCTGATCACTGCGGTGTTCTCGCAAATCTCCATTCTCGAGCTGAATCTGCCCGCCACTACACCGGCGCAGCAGCAAGAAGAGAATAAAAAACCCATCGTGCTGGAAGTGCTGATCTACCAAAACCGATTGGAAGTGGTCGACCGTCAGACAGGGCCACTGAAAATCATTCCTAATGTGAATGACAGCCACGACTTCAACACCATGGTAAAAACACTGAAAGCAGTAAAGAATCGCTTTCCCGATATAACCGAAATCACACTATTGTTGGAAGCCAATACACCCTATGAAGTATTGGTCACCGCCATGGACAAAGTGCGCTTAACCGAACAAGTGCGCAATGGTACGTCCATTAAGGTAGAACTGTTTCCCGACATTGCCATAGGTGACGCGCCTCCAGATACCTCCAACAAAGGAGGTGCAGCGTGAAGCTATCACAACGCGCAAAACGGATGGATCGTCGTCACAAGCGACAATTCATACCGGGAGTAAACCTGGTGTCATTAATGGATATCTTCACCATTCTGGTTTTCTTCCTATTGGTGAATTCATCCAACACGCAGCAATTGCCCAATCAAAAAGCAATCAAACTGCCGGAGTCCATCGCCGAACAATTGCCAAAAGAAACGCTCACCATCATGGTGAATGACAAAACCATTCTAGTGAATGGTCGCATGGTGGAAGAAGTGCCCACCATCCTGGCTATGAAAGGTGATAATATTCCTGCTCTGCAAAAGGAACTACGTTACCAGGCCAGCAAGGCACCAGGCGTAGCCGTTAATGAACTGGGTGTAGCGGAACGTGATGTCACCATCATGGGCGACAAAGCTATCCCCTATACACTCTTGCGTAAAATCATGATGACTTGCAGCAACAATGAATATTCACGTATTTCATTGGCTGTCCTCAAGAAAACGGAGGACAAATCATCATGAAAACATCCTACTACTCAACTCCCAGCTTGCCGTGGGATAGAGCAGCGGAAGAGGAAAAGCTCTTCCGTAAAATGTTCGCCGTATTTTTGGTGATCTTTCTGATCATGGTTTTCGTGCTTCCCAATATTCCAGTGCCAGAGAAGCAAAGGGATCAGGTAGAAAAAGTTCCTCCTCGTCTGGCCAAACTGGTGATGGAAAAGCAGAAACCACCACCTCCTCCACCTCCGCCTAAGGAAGAGAAGAAGGAAGAAGAAAAGAAAGAAGAGCCTAAAAAGGAAGAAAAAAAGGAAGAGCCTAAGAAAGAGGAAAAGCCCAAGCCTACAGCTAAAGAAAAGGCGAAAGCAGCAATTGCCGTATTTGATGACCTGGCAGACCTCCGGGATACCAGCGATTTGGCGGACCTAAAAACCGAGCAAAAACAAATTGGCACCGGTGCGCAGCAGCAAAAAACCGAGCGTAGCTTAGTGGGCTCCATGGCCCTGGGTGGCAGTGGCGGTGTATCCACCAGCCGGGCCAGCTCCGGTGGAGGTGGCTCTGGCTCGTTGGCGGGAGTAAGTTCAACCAAGGTGGAAAGCCAAATTGCCGACCCTGCTGCAGAAAAAGCAAAGCGCAAAGGCTCTGGTGGCAAAGCGCGTCGCTCGACAGAAGACATTCAGCTCGTGTTTGATCGTCACAAGGGCAGCATTTACTCCCTTTACCGTCGTGCTCTGCGTAACAACCCTGCCCTGGAAGGCAGCGTGGTTCTGCGTCTGGAAATACAACCAGACGGCACTGTCACCAAATGTGAAGTGGTAAGCAGTGAACTGGGTGACGAAGCTTTAGAGCGTAAGATTGTACTGAAAGTTAAGCGCATCAACTTTGGCGCCATGAATGTGGACGTATGGCGGGATACCTACCCCATCTCGTTTATACCGTCCTAACCGGCATTAGAAGGAAAGCAGAATCATGAGCCGTATCATCAGCGTTGTTTTCTTAACACTGGCCCTATGTGCGCCCGTGTTTGCGAAAAAACCACCTGTGGGTGATATGGCTCCTGATTTCACCCTGCCCTCCGATGGACAGTACAACCTTCGTTTATCAGAGCAACGAGGGTTTGTGGAAGTTATCGTATTTTGGGCAAGCTGGTGTCGTTCCTGCCCAGTGCAACTGGACAGCTTAAATGCGCTTCAGGAAAAGTACGAAAACTATGGTGTGAAAGTGTGGGCCATCAGCCTCGATAAATCCCGTGATGATGCCCAGCATTATCTGGCACACAAACAACTGAAGTTCACCATTCTCTATGACAATGCGTTTGAAGTGAGTGAACGATACGATATTGACGATTTACCTGCTTCCTTAATTGTGGATCGTGACGGTCGCATTCGTCATATGCAGGATGGATTCGAACCAACCGATATTGAAAAGTATGATGCAATTTTGCAAAAACTGGTGCTTGAATAAGGCATCAAGCGAGTGAAGTGATATGAAAGCTATACGATACAGCCTGACAACACTCACCTCCACTCTTCTGTTAGTGGGGAGCCTGAGTATGGGTGCCTACGCAGAAGAACTGGATGAAACCGTTAACCTGGATGCGGATGAAGATCTGGAATACATCGAAATCGATGCCATTTTGGATGAAGACGAAAATGCACCCGAACAAGTTGTGGTGAAAGAAAAGCCCAAACTGGAAACGCCGAAGGAAGAGGAGGAGTTTGTCGACCTGAACCAAATCCTCTACGGTGGCGAAGACCCAGCAGAAGCGGCAAAAGAAGCTGAAATGGCGGCCAAAGACCCAGAAACCCTGCAACAAGAAATGCAGGCCCTGAAAGAAAAAATCCTTCAGGTGAATCGGGATCTATTCATTTTGGAAGAAGACCTACTGTTCCCCAGCAGCACCCAAGTGAACGTGTTCGTCTCCTATGATGCACTGGAATATTTTCAGTTGGATGGCGTGAGCCTGAAAATTAACGACCTTCCAGTGAGCAATCACCTTTACACCGAACGAGAAGTCAAAGCCATGGATCGCGGTGCGGTACAACGCTTGTTCACCGGTAACCTACCGGTTGGAGAACACGAGTTAGTGGCTATTGTTACCGGTATTGGCCCAGAAGGTAGAGATTATAAGCGCGCTGTTAGCCTGGACTTTGAAAAATCCAGCGGCACCAAATACATCGAATTAAAAATCGAAGGTGACGATCTGCGCAAACAACCCGGCTTCCGCTTGAAGCAGTGGGAGTGATGGGCTGAGGACCACGGATTTGAATTCACGCTTAACGGATAAAGGTTTACGGCAAATCCGCACTCAGGCTTGCAGCATCATTATGCTCTGCTTAAGCCTGTTACTGTGCGGCCAAGCCTTTGCCTTCCAGTTTTCCATTGATCCTTCCGACTGGTTTGAATCAGAGGAAGAAGTGTCTGCTGTGGAAGCAGAAATGGAAAAACTGAAGCAACAAGAGCAGGAACCCAAACAACCTGTTGCCATAGATATGCCCCATGGCATTGAAGATCTGGCTTACGGGGATTTGCTATTCGACTTCTATCAACAGCATTACTTTTCGGCCATCACCAAAATACTGGTGGCGAAAGAGCGTGGACTATTTGATGGCAACAGCGAACATGCTGACTTGGTGCTAGGTTCGCTTTATGTTTCTTACGGCATGCTGGACGAAGCCGAAAATATCTTTAACCAGCTGCTGCAAACCTATTCTTCACAACAAGGTGCCGACGAGTCCTGGTATCAACTGGCGCGCATTTACTATAAAAAAGGCCTCACTCAAAAAGCCCTGGATACCCTAACTCACAACATAGTTGAGCCCATTGAAAGCCGCGAAATCGAACACATACTATTACAGGTGCTGTGCCATATTCGTATGGGCCAGATGGATCAAGCACATCAACTATCCCAACATTTACAAACCGAACAAGACTTAAGCCTGTTTGTGCGCTTCAACTTGGGCTCTGCTTTCGCACAACTAGGGGATGCAGAACAAGCTAAACAATACTATAGCTACATACTGAACCAACCAGCCAAAACTGAGCTGGATAAAACGCTTCGTGATCAATCCGCCTTAGCTCTTGGCATATTCTACCTACGCAATAATGAGCTGGTTCTTGCGGAACAAACTCTGAGCAAAATCCGCCTCTATGGTCCGGTAGCCAACCGCGCATTACTCGCCCTAGGTTGGACTCATTTCTATTCCGACAAACAAGAAGAAGCCTTAACGCCTTGGCTTGAATTAAACGACCGCCCCCTGCATGACCCTTCCGTGCAAGAAAGCATCTTAAATGTGCCTTTTGTGTACGAAAACCTGGGAGCACTACAAGATGCGTTGGATGGATACACGTCTGCTTATAAAATCTATCGAACACAACGCCGAAAATTGGATGATATAAAAAGCGCCATCATGGAACCCACCTGGATCGAGAACATCAGCCCAGTGGATTTAACTGGCCAGGATGTCATGGCATCCGTTAAGAAATTCCAGTTACCGGTGAAAAATGAATCCAGCCCTCACCTATATCGCTACTTTGCCAGCAATGACTTTCAGCGCCTATACAACGACTATCGAGAGCTGCAACGTCTCTATATGGTATTGATCCATTGGGAACGACAATTTCCAAGTTTGAATCAAATGATCGCCACCAACGTGGAACGTTTGAACGAACTCGCCCCCCAATCAGAAAAAGCCATAGAACAGTCAAAAAACTTTTACGCCTACTCGCGGGTTAAACTACAAGAATTTGAAACCAAGCTAAAAGAAATCATCGCCAACGATGATTTAATGGGCTTGGCCAATGTTGCTCAACTTGCCCATAAAGCTCGCCTTGATGCCATCGAACAGCACCTTATCGACCTTGATGACCCCGAAATATACGAAGAAGAATGGGCTAAATTAAAGTTGTTGCGTGGCTTATTGCAATGGGACTTGAACGCACTTGCAGTTGAAAAACGCTGGCAGGCAACCAAAGACCAAGTGGCCATTGAAAACCTACTTTTAGAATTAGAAAACGCCATTCGCGCCGTTTCCAGCGCCAGAGATGTAAGATTAAATCGCTTCTACGGTTTCGAAACCCGAATCATTGATCTAAAAACGCGAGTTAATGGACTAAAAGAACAAATCGCCAGCTCGCTACGTATCCAGCGTAACAATATGCAACATGTTGCTGTGGGCATTATCGAGCAACAGCAAAAACAACTGGATCATATGCGTGCAAAAACCTTGCTATCCATTGCCCGCCTCCAGGATCTCGCATACATGCAGGAACGGCAGCGCAAACAAAAGCGCAATGAAAGCATTCTGATTGATTTGCAAAAACCCGGAGAAGAACCTTCAAACCAAGACCTGGATGAAGAGAAAGTGGATGAAGAAACCAGCCAACATCTGCTGGATGTGATACAGAAGATTTTCAGCGATTAAATAAAAATAGGGGCTGGCTGAGCTCCTATTAATGATGCTTCTTCCCGATCATACGACTTTCACCTTCTGCATCTAACAGGCTCTCATCTTTTTGACGCCCATTATTAATAGCCGTGCTAATAGGAAAAGCCTCCAGGTCTGCCGGCAACCCCTGCTGCAAAAGTGGAAGCAAGGAGTCCTGAGAAGAGCTCGGATCAAGCCATTGCTCAAACTGCTCTTCCATCAACATCACCGGCATACGCGAATGCAACCAGCTCATGGATTCACTGGCCTTAGTGGTAATCAAGGCACAACTTTCCACATAACTGTCTGACTTTTCCCACTGATCCCAAATAGCAGCAAAAGCAAACGCACCTTGTTGAGGTTGAATCAGATAGGGTTGTTTGATACTGCCCTCTTTGCGCCACTCAATGAATGATGACGCCGGCATGATACCCCGCTTATGCTTAAATGGGCCTCGAAATGCCTTACTGGTGGTAAGCGTTTCTGCGCGAGCGTTGAACATAGAATACTGAGTGCTTATCTCAGGAGCCCAAGAAGGTGTTAACCACCAGCGCATCTCGTGGAGTTGGTGGCCACTGCCAGCATTGATGATTACGGGAACCGCCTCAGTGGGTACAATGTTCACTCTGGTGGGCAAATGGAAATCCAATCCCAATGAGCGCAACAAACTATGAATTGATGGATCATCAATGATGTTATAACGACCACACATACCGTTTACCTCAATTGCGCCTGCCCTCATCTCTTCCATGACCAATCATTGGCCCCCATGGTAGGATTACGGTAGCATTAACCAACCCCCTAAATTACACCATAAGATCATGACCGATAACAAAACCAAGCACCCGGTGATCAGCGCCATAGCCTACGCATCCATTATGGGTGGCTTCATTACCCTGTTTTGGGGCTTGATACTGGTACACATCACCATGCAGCAACAGAGTTGGCCCAGCGCCAGCATTCAAGAAAAAAATGGCAACTTGGTTTATCTGGTGGGTGAAGAAACCTTCCCAGTGCAACTGGAATCCAGTGACCAATCCTTAACTAAAGTGCATTTTAACCCGGAAGCACCCCAGGAACATATTGCCAATCCACCTAGCTATTGGTGGTATCTCTACCTAAGCATGGCAGGCATGATTGTGCTCTATGCTGGTCTGCATCTAAAACGCGAGCGTAACCGTAACGTAGAATCCCTAGGATTCGAATAAACCTTTCAGTAACAGGATGATTCATGAAACAACAATTGATTAATATGCTTACCCTGCAAGATAAAATGAACAGCAAGGTACATCCTGATTGGCGCAGTCAGGATTATGAATGGTATCGTGCGGTATGGACTGAATGCGCAGAGTTGATGGATCATCACGGCTGGAAATGGTGGAAAAAGCAAAACCCCGATACCCACCAAATTCATTTAGAAATCGTAGACATCTGGCACTTTGGCATGAGCATGTTATTGCTGGAAAACAATAGTATGGATGCGCTAGCTGAACATTTAGAAGCACAATGGCAGCCAGCCAATACCAGCGAGAGCTTTCTTGAAGCGGTTGAATCTCTGGCCGCTGTAACTCTAACCAGTAAAACCTTTTCTATCCCCTTATTTTGCCAGCTGATGCAAATGAGCGATTTCAGCCAGGACAACCTGTATCGACAATATATCGGCAAAAACGTTCTGAACTTTTTCCGCCAGGATCATGGTTATAAAGAAGGCACCTATCATAAAGTATGGCAAGGCAAAGAAGATAACGAGCACTTAGCCGAGATCATCAATCAATTAGACGCCAATTCTGGGAACTTTCAGGACGAAGTTTACTCAGAACTGGAGAAGCGTTACCCCCAATAAACCACGCTAAAGGATAGCATTATGGCGCGCCGACCATCCTCTACACTTAGGCTTGCCGCCCTGTGCGGCTGCCTGCTCTCTGTATCTCAATTAATGGCCTCCCCTTCCCTAACCATCTACAACGGCGATTTCGCCGTAGTAAGGGACAACATCGAACTTAATCTCAAAAAAGGCAACAATCAGGTTCGATACCAGGATATCACCTATCAAATGGAAGCCGATTCGGTTGTGCTGCGACCAAGCGTATCCAATTGGAAAATTAAAATAGATGAACAAAATTATCTATCGCGCCCAATTAACGAAGCTCTACTGCTCCAACATTTCGAAGGTAAAACCATCGACTTTGAAATAAAACGCAATAAAGAAACCCAAATCGTATCCGGGAAAATCATACGCAGTGGCCATGGCGGAAACTATAACAATACGCCCATCATTGAAATGGAAGGTAAGACACGCTTTGGCTTACCTGGCCGCCCTCTGTTCCCGGCTTTAAAAAGCGATGCCCTATTGAAGCCCACTCTTGATTGGCAACTTTCCTCAAACAAAGCTGGCAAATTGGATTTAGAATTAGCCTACTTAACTGCCGGTTTAAGCTGGAAAGCAGACTACAACGTCATCGCAAAAGAAGGCAGTAACTTAGTTGATCTTAATGGGTGGGTAACCTTTCAAAACCAATCGGGTAAAGATTTCAACAACGCCAAAGTTAAATTAATGGCCGGTGACATACAGAAGCTTCAGCCAGCCCCAAGGGCAGAACGCCGCTTAATGAAGGCAGCCATGGCGGATGAGATGGGCCAATCGGTTAGTGAAAAAAGCTTTGATGAATACCACCTATACTCCATTGCCAAACAAGTGGATCTTCGCAACGGGGAATCCAAACAGATCGGCTTTATCGATGCCCACGGAGTTAAAGCCAAAACCCTGTTCATCTACGATGGTGCACAGGTAAATCAATACTTCCGCGGAAACATGGAGCACATACGCACCGATCCAAACTACGGCACACAAAGCAACAAAGATGTTTGGATTATGCGAGAATTCGAAAACTCCGAAAAAAACCAATTGGGCATGCCTCTACCTAAAGGCAGAATCCGATTTTATCAACAGGATGAAGATGGCCAACTGGAATTTCTGGGTGAAAACAATATCGATCATACGCCCAAAAACTCATTGGTATCCCTCTACACAGGTAATGCATTCGACATTAAAGGTGATCGAAAACGTAGCGATTTTAAAGTAAACAACCGGGAAAATTGGGTTAAAGAATCATTTGAAATCACCGTTAAGAATGAGAAAAAAACCAATGCAACCGTGCGTGTCGTAGAACACTTATATCGTTGGGCAAACTGGACCGTTGAAAGCAAAAGCCATAACTTCACCAAAAAAGACAGCCAAACCATTGAATTTAATATTGATTTAAAATCCGAACAGGAAAAAACCATTAAATACACCGTGCACTATAGCTGGTAACAGCTGCTTAGGAAGTAGTAGATGAATTCACGACTAGAACAAGTTATCCACCACCCGCTGCAACAACACCTGGGGGTTACTCATATTGACTCCGATGACGGCAAGGGAAGCTTTACCATCGAAGTAAGTGAAAACGTTGTAAATCCTGCCGGTGTTTTTCATGGTGGCGTTTTATATATGTTGGCAGACGTATGCTCATACGCAGGCTTGCTCACCAAACTGAATCCTGATCAAGAAGCAGTTACCCATGACATTCATGTATCCGTGTTGCGGGCAGCAAACAAAGGTGATCAAGTTAAGTTCGATTCTCAAGTGTTAAAACTGGGCAAACGAATCGCCTTTATCGATGTGACAGTAACCAGCAATGACCACCTACTGGCCACAGCGCGAGTAACCAAAAGCATCCTGCCTCCGAAATAATTTTCAAGCTTCCTGTTGACAGCCAAAAATCTTGGGCGTAGAGTTGCGCCCCATCTTTTCACACACTTTTCAAAACGGAGGCAATGAATGATCAGTACAGTAATGTTCATACGCTCCGCGTCCTTTACCTTCCGGTAGATTTATCCGGTCGTGTTGGACCGGGCATGTTAAACAATCTAACTTTTTCATTTGGATACGCATTGGCGTTACCAAGCTATGCCGCTATGTCTATGAATTCATAGGGAGCCATGCCTGTGGTTACGTCGTGCAAACGAAGGTAAACCCTTATGCCTATTCAAAAAATTATTAGTAAAGGCAAAGTGCCGGTAAAAATCTACACCGATGAAGTAGAGCCACAAGCAATAGAACAACTCTACAACATGGCACAACTGCCTTTTATCCATAGTCACATTGCGGCCATGCCCGATGTACATATGGGTAAAGGCGCTACTGTCGGTTCTGTGATTCCCACTAAGGGGGCAATCATTCCCGCCGCAGTAGGTGTGGATATTGGCTGCGGCATGAACGCCATTCGTCTATCGATAAAAGCAAAAGATCTGCCGGACAACTTACGTCAAATTCGATCGGCTATCGAAGCAGCGATTCCTGTAGGTTTTAACATGCACAAAACCGATAAGGCTCGCCCCACAACCATTCGAGCATTAATGGATGGCTTGGATAAAATTATTGGCAACCACAAGAAAATTTATTCCATGCAGAAAAAGCCCTACCAAACCTGGATACGGCAGCTTGGAACACTGGGTGGCGGTAATCACTTTATTGAATTGTGCCTGGATGAAAATGATGATGTATGGGTAATGCTGCATTCTGGCAGCCGCGGTATTGGCAACACCATTGGCCAGTATTTTATTGCATTAGCCAAGAAAGACATGGGGCGACATTTGATTAATCTGCCCCATAAAGATTTGGCCTACTTTAACGAAGGAAGCAAACATTTCGACGACTACATACACGCAGTTGAATGGGCGCAGGACTATGCCATGTGGAACCGCAAGGAAATGATGCGCTTAATTTTGGAAGCCCTAAATAAGAAGCTACCAAAATTTGGAATAACCAAGGAAGCCATTAATTGTCACCACAACTATGTGACGCAAGAACTGCATTTCGGTGAACATGTTTTTGTTACCCGCAAGGGTGCCATTAGCGCCTATACAGACGAGCTAGGCATTATACCAGGCAGCATGGGAGCCAAATCATTCATTGTACGAGGCATGGGTAACCCACAATCGTTTTGCTCCTGCTCTCACGGTGCAGGTAGAAAAATGAGCCGCAGTGCAGCCAAACGGCAATTCGATCAAGACGATGTTGCAAACCAAACCCATGGAGTGGAATGCCGCAAAGACTCCGGCGTTGTCGATGAAATTCCAGCAGCCTATAAGGACATAGATAAAGTAATGGAAAACCAGAACGATCTAGTAGAAGTAGTCCATACGTTAAAACAAATCGTATGTGTAAAAGGTTAGCTTAAAACGGAGATAACCATGAATAAAAACCCAAACATTACAACGAACTACCCAATAACGAGTAAATTCATTTACTGGGAGCCATTTTATTATGAGGAAAGAGACATTAGATGAGGTTTTAGCCTGTCTACCCAAGGAACGCACCCTATTCCATTATTATAA
>JBFKSL010000089.1:0-11339 GCA_041626995.1 Ketobacter sp.
AAAGTGGGATTCACCAGAACGGATGGTTACCAATGCCTATTCCATGTATCGTAATTGGGGGGCTAACCTAAAAAGTCTGCCGGGAATTTTGGGTGTATTGGATCAGTTTCGTCACCAAGCGTCAGCGGCATTTTCGCTGCCTAATGCTACGCCTGGGTGTATGCATCGTTTTTAACATTTTATTGAAAATAAGAGGCAAGAAGGTTTGACCAAAGCGCTTTCCATTTTAGAACATACCTTTGGCTACGATTCGTTTCGAGGTCAACAAAAGTCTATTGTGGAAACGCTCATCGCTGGGAATGATGCGTTAGTGATCATGCCCACCGGTGGTGGTAAATCGCTGTGTTACCAAATTCCAGCGTTGGCCCGTGAAGGTTGCGGGGTGGTGATTTCTCCTTTGATTGCATTGATGCAGGATCAGGTGGATGCGTTAAAAGCGCTAGGCGTTAATGCAGGCTTTCTTAATTCCTCTATGCTGCCTGAGCAGGCCGCTGCTATGGAGCAGTCATTGCTAAACGGCGAGCTGGAACTGCTCTATATTGCGCCGGAAAGGCTAACTCAACCTCGTTGCCAACAGTTGCTAAAGCAAAGCAATCTTTCGCTGTTTGCTATTGATGAAGCCCATTGTGTTTCCCAATGGGGGCATGATTTTCGTTCTGATTATCTGCAATTAAGTTTGTTGCACGAACAGTTTCCTGACGTGCCTCGGATAGCCCTAACAGCTACTGCCGATGAGCGTACTCAAAACGAAATTGCACTGCGTTTACAGTTGCAACACGCTGAACATTTTATCAGTGGTTTTGATCGTCCCAATATCCAATACAGAATTCAATTAAAAGATAAACCGAAAAAGCAACTACTGAATTTTCTGAGTAAAGAACAGGAAGGAAATTCCGGTGTAATTTATTGCCTTTCCCGCAAGAAAGTGGAATCCACAGCGGAATGGTTGAGCGAAGAGGGTTTTAATGCCTTACCTTATCACGCTGGTTTGTCGGCTCAGTTGCGTGCCCATAATCAACAGCGTTTTCTGCGGGAAGACAATATTATTATGGTGGCTACCGTTGCCTTTGGCATGGGTATCGATAAACCGGATGTGCGCTTTGTTGCTCACCTGGATTTGCCAAAGAGCATAGAAGCTTACTATCAGGAAACCGGTCGAGCTGGACGTGATGGTGAACCGGCAACCGCCATGTTGTTGTATGGCTTAGAAGATGTGGTGAAGCTCAGCCAAATGGCCGCATCTTCAGAAGGGGATGAGCAATTCAAGCGTCTCGAACGTCAGCGTTTGGATGCTATGCTGGGGCTGTGTGAAATTACCAGCTGCCGTCGACAAACGTTGTTGCGCTATTTTGGTGAAGACCTAAAGCAACCCTGCGGTAATTGTGATACTTGTTTGCAACCGCCCATAACCTGGGATGGCACCGAAGCTGTGCAGAAATTATTATCCTGTGTGTATCGTACAGGTCAGCGGTTTGGGGCTGGCCATGTGATTGATGTGCTACGTGGTAGCGCGAATGAGAAGGTGCTTCAGTTTAAACACGATCAGCTTTCCACCTATGGCATTGGCCGGGATATGTCGGTCAATGAATGGCGTGCTGTGGTGAGACAGTTAGTCGCTCGGGGAATTTTGCAAGTGGAGGATCAATACGGTTCACTGTTGTTATCGGAGCGCTGTCGCCCGTTGCTTCGCGGTGAAGAGTTTATCGAATTACGTAAAACCATTGTCAAAACCGAATCGATTGGCAGCCGTTTCCGAGCGCCTGACGTTGACGAAAAGGATTTACCTTTGTGGAACGCTTTGCGCGCCTGCCGTAAACGTTTGGCAGAAGAAAATGGCGTGCCACCTTATGTGATTTTCCACGATGCTACTTTGCGGGAAATGGTGCATCAGCGCCCGGTAACCGAGCGCACGTTTTTGAAATTGAATGGCGTAGGTGACAGCAAGCTTGAGCGCTTTGGAGATGCCTTCATGGATGTGATTCGTAACCATGAATACGCCGTTTGAACATCTGTTAGGAAAAAATCCAACTTTCCCAGCTGTGAATTCTCATGATCACCCCTCTCACCAATTTTAAAATTTCGCTATCAGTGGTGAATATGGTGGCGGTAGCGTCGGTGCCAATGGGTAAGTTCAATTGTTCGGCTCGTTCATCAATGATGTTAAGCATAACCAAAACTCGACCAGGCGGGCGATCATAAGCGCCGGTAATTAATTTTCCACTGGCTGATACGGTGCCTTCTGCCAACGCAGGAATCACTCTCATCACTTTTGCTTCGAATACATGTCCCGGAGCGGCAGTAACGGCAATTTCAGCGCTTTCACCCTCGTGGATTCCCTGTAATGCCTGCTGCGGGAAGGAGCCCACCCAGGCTTTGTCGCTGTGTACAAACACCAGAAGCTGGTTGAAGGCCATGGGCATTACGAATTGCCCAGGTCGAATGATAAGTTGTGTCACCATGCCATCCGCAGGGGCAACAATGGTGCAGTTTTTCAGATTGAATTCTGCCTCATCCACAACGGCTTCCAGTCGAGCCACCTCAGATTCGTATTGTTGGCGATCGTATTTGGTTCCAGCACCTTTGCGTTCCAATGTTTGCATTTGTTCAAAACGGGTTTTGGCCAGGGCTAATTGCGCTTTTGCTTGTTCAAGTCGGGCGCGATATAAAGTGTCATCAATCTTTAACAGTACATCGCCTTTTTTTAGCGGCACATTGGGCTTAACCGGCACTTCAAGCACAGTGCCTTGTACCAGCGAAACAATGGGCGTAACCGGTGACGTAAGGCGAACGTCTTTTGCAACGGGAGCGTGCATATTAAGAAACAGCCAGCCGAAAATAACGCCAACCACGGGTATAAAAACCGCTGTTACCACGGTGTAATCGTTGATGGGTACCAGCTTGAACTTTTTAAACACCAGCCAGCATAAAAAACCGTAAATTGCGGTGGTCAGTTCTAACATGGTTCGTTGTCTCCCTTGGTGGTGCTATTTGCGTTTTGGCTTAAGCTTTCCAGCTGCGCTTCCAACGCTTCAATTCGCGCCAAAAGCTGAGCGTCTTGTGTATTGGATACTTCTACCGCCAGCTTCTTACTCGGCATGATGGCCCATAAATACACAAGGGGCCAAAGGGCATGCAGTGTAAATACGCTTAACCAGCAAGCCACATGAATAGCGCTCTTATGTGGGTGATTATTTTTTTCCGCAAGTTGATGTGGAATGCCGTGCAGCCATACAAGTGCATAAATCAGCATCGTTAGCCCCAGTAGCAAAATGGCAAGGGCAACGTACTCAAATCCCGTGGTCATTGTGATCTCCCTATGGTCAAAAGAAAAATGTTACGGCAAAAGCAAAGCGCTATTATGTCAGTCTGTATTGAATTGACCAGTTTTAATCGGTTTGCAGGGTTAGCTTAAAGAGATTGCAGAAATATCTTTAAGCCTTGTCCGTGCTGCTTATGTAGCGTATCCGGGTCATAGGCAATGCCCACATGGCGATGAATATCCAAATTGGCGAAGCGTCTAACTACGATGCGGTGGTCTGGTGAAAGGTAGCTTTCTGGAATGATCGATATGCCGACCCCTGCTTCCACCAAAGATACCGCCCACTCTTCAGAGAAAGCGGTGGCCACAACGTTTAGTTCAATGCCGAAGTTGGCGCAGCTTTCAATCAGTTCGTTACCACAATATTCCCGAGCCACTAAAGGCACGCCTGCCAAGTCCGGTAAAAGGATTTCTTGTTTTAGAGTAAGAGGGTGTCCTTCTGGTAGAGCCAATACAAAGCGTTCTTTCCAAAGGCTTTTAAACTGCTCGTGGGGTTGCTTGGCCGATTCACACACAATGCGCGCATCACAGGCTTCATGGGCGCGGCTTAGTTGCAAATCTAATGCAGTCTCATCTCTCACCATAGGCGCCAGGAGTTTTGAGATGCGCCTGGAGTCCAATGCTTCCATCAAGCCCAGGCGCAAGGGTAGGCGCTTTTGCTGTGAGGCGAACATGGCCTTCAGTGCGTCGGCATCGCTCAGCAATCGGCGCGCAGCGCTATAGAGTTTCTGGCCCTCTGCGGTGGGGGTAACCCCTTTTTTATGACGCTGAAACGCCTGAATATTCAGTTGGGTTTCCAAGCCCGCTATCGCCCCAGAAATAGAAGGCTGCGAGATATGGCAACGTATGGCGGCAGCGGTGACAGAGCCTTCTTCATAGGCGGCAACAAAATAATGCAGTGCGCGTAAATCCATGGCGTATCCATAAGTAATTCTGATGATAGGCATCAATATACAATATTATATTGATGGATGGTAAGGCCATAGAATGGATAATCATTCATTAATCCAAGGAGATACCATGACTGAGGAAATTATTCTGGTCACAGGGGGAACGGGTTTTATTGGTCGTTGGGCAGTGGCTAAATTAACAGAATTAGGGCATACCGCTTGGGTGTTAGCTCGTAGAGCTGAGCAACGTAGCCAAGAATATGAGCAATGGATCGAGCAGCACGGCGGCAACCCAAGACGAGTGAAGTTGATAGAGTCAGACCTGGACAAGCCAAACCTGGGTTTGACGGAGCAAGCTCAAGCCCAGCTTGAAGATGTTACCTTAATCTATCATATGGGTGCGGCCTTTCAGTGGGATATGCCATTGCAGCAAGCGAGGAAAACCTCAGTGGGTGGTACTCAATCCCTAATGGCGCTGGCGAGCAATTTGCCTAATCTTAAGCGCCTGGTGCATTTGTCGGGCTATATGCTGGCGGCCAAGGAAAACTGGCAGTTGCTAGGTCTTGATCCGGATAAGCAGGATGCCACTCAGCCTTTGAGCCAAAACCAAATCAAACAACTTTATGCAAAAATGGGTGCTTACGAAGCAGCGAAGATCGAATCCCATTTTGTGATCCAGCGCTTGGCGCATCAGCATGATATTCCATTAACCGGCATTATGCTGTCTTCCACCATTGGCCATTCTGAAAGCGGTGAAATGGATCAGCCCCATGGCATTCCTTTACTGATTGATCAGATTCAAGCAGGTAAATTCATTGCGATCCCTGGCACCCAACAGGATTGGATGCCACTGATAACGGTGGATTATCTGGTGGCGTTTATAGTGGGTATTCTGCAATTACCGGACACCCAAAATAACAATTATGTGTTGCTTGATCAGTCCACGCCCAATTTTTCCACATTAGTTACTTGGATATGTGAAGGGCTGGGCCGAAAACCACCCCGTTATCATATTCCGAAGTGGTTTATGCAAAAGTCATTAAATCTAGGGTTGGGCAAATTAATGGGCATTAGTGGCGAAGCATTGGACTTTCTGCAGCCTTATCAATTCGATACGAGTTCAGCCGATGAGGTGGCACAAAGGTTAGGGATAACTAAGCCTGATATTCGGCGCGCAGTGGATCACATGGTGTCTTATTGGGTGCAGAATCAGCGCGCTTTTGCTGGCACGTCGTCGCTGGGTTCTCTACAGTAGAAAGGTTCACTGTTGAGAAAAAGGAGGGGTTATGTCTGCCGGAACCGCTGAGGCTACCGATGAACTCACCATGGATCTGCCAGCCAACACGTCGGCTTTACGTTTGATCGAGGAGAAAAATCCTGACATCAAACATAAAAAATATCGACGCAGCCTTCGTGTTGTCGATGGATTGGCGCCAGAAATCCTGTCGCAGTGTGATGTGATTGGCTATCCCTTGTTTGATGTTGTGCAGTATCAGGAATGCAACGATAGCCAAACCACAATGAAGCCCAATCGAAAAATCATGCCCAACTGCTGGCGTTTTTATAATGCCAGCAATCAATTGATCTACGAAATTCAAAGGGCATTCTGGTTGCGTTTGTTAAATCCATTTTCAACTCGCTATTTATATTTGAACGACAAACAAAATAAAAAGAAATTTGTGTTGGAAGATCGTGACACCAGTTTTTGGGACAGAGTATTTGGATCTTCAGTAAGGGAATGGACTATTACAGAAAATGGAAGCGCCCGTGCCACAATAAAACGTATTTCTTTAAAGAAAAAAGGCGAGACAGAGAAAAAAGGATTTTTCAGTAAATTGAAAAAATTGTTTCGTAGTTCCAATTGGGTTTTGCTAACACCTGGAAATTCGCCGTTACTCTGCCCCAGTGTATATTTAGGCATGATGGTGATTCTTCATGAGCATACACACAATACCAACGTGTAAGTCTGGTTTTTCCGCATAGTTTGATTTAGTCTGGCCCTGATTTAATAACAATAATTAGGGATGAAAAAGATGAAAGGACAATGGGGAAAGTTTGCAGCAACTGTATTAATTGCTTTATCAATGGTTGCCTGTAAAGGCGCCGATAACAGCGTTACAGTAAAAGTCGATGGTCACGGTGAGGTGAGCGATGGTGAAAGCATCTGCACCGATCAATGTACCAAGAAACTTCCTTTAAGCTGGTTGCAATCGCAGCTCATGCAAACCAAGAGCGTTACTTATACTCCTACCGCTAATTTTGGTTACGAATTTTTTGGTTGGACTAAATACAATTATGGCGTGAACACCTGTGGGGAGAACGAGCAATGCACACTTACGGTTGAAGCGCTATGTGGTGATCTATTGGATTTTCGTGGCAGCGGCATTCCATGTGATGAATTTCGGTCAATGAATAAATCCATTACTGCGGTGTTTGTGGAGCAGGGAAGCATAGAGAGACGTATCTGGAGTAATGGTCGAGCTTGCGTGGTTGAAACCAATGAAGAAATTCGTTGTTGGGGCCACTCGGATCTGGAAAACAACGTCCCTCTGGTAACCAACCCTGGGGAATTCAAAATGCATTCGGATGTGGCTTGTGTACGAGATGACTATGGATTGCATTGTTGGGGGGATGACTATTATTTAGGGGAGGTTCAGCCTGTGCTCACTAATCCCTCGGCATTTACTGTAAGTAGCGGCTATATCTGTGCCATCGATATGGGGCAGGTGGTGTGTTGGGGAGGGGAGATCGATAGGGTCGAACAGCATTCTATTTTCAACAACCCCTCGCGTATCACATCCTTGCGCGGGCATGTTTGTGTAATCGATGATGACGGACTGCATTGTGTGAGAGAAAGTACAGGCGAAGTTCAAAGCGCGCCCGTTGCGGATGAGAGCTTAGTTCATTTACCTAACTACGATTGCACAATTACGGAAGACACTTTTGAGTGCGAACGTTTCACCCTCAGTCGAGACGAGTATTCCAACGGCTAGATACCAAAAACTAACCCATCGCATTTGCTGCATGCTCCGCTTTAAGCGACAATAGCGCCCTAATTCGGTACCGTAAACTAAACAAGTTAGGAGCATGCACCATGCCCACACGCAGTGAACTCGCCAATGCCATTCGCGCCCTCTCCATGGACGCCGTACAAAAAGCCAAATCCGGTCACCCCGGAGCCCCCATGGGTATGGCTGACATTGCCCAAGTGCTGTGGTGCGACTACTTAAAGCACAACCCCACCAATCCAAATTGGGCAGATCGTGACCGGTTTGTGCTGTCCAATGGTCATGGCTCCATGCTGATCTATTCGTTGTTGCACCTGACCGGCTACGACGTCTCTATTGATGATCTGAAAAACTTCCGCCAGCTGCACTCCAAGACCCCAGGCCACCCAGAATACGGCTACACCCCCGGTGTCGAAACCACCACTGGCCCCTTGGGACAAGGCATCGCCAATGCCGTGGGCATGGCCATTGCTGAGAAGACTCTGGCGGCCCAGTTCAACCGTGGTGCCTATAATATTGTGGATCACAATACTTACGTGTTCATGGGCGATGGCTGCATGATGGAAGGTATTTCTCACGAAGTTTGCTCCCTGGCAGGCACCTTGGGCCTGGGCAAACTGATTGTGTTCTACGACGATAATGGCATCTCCATTGACGGAGAAGTGGAAGGCTGGTTTAGCGACGATACCCCCAAACGGTTTGAATCCTACGGTTGGCATGTGATTCCCAACGTCAACGGCCATAGCACCGAAGAGCTGATAGCCGCAGTGGAAATGGCCAAGGCCAACGACGACCGCCCCACCTTGATCTGCTGTAAAACCGTGATCGGCTATGGTTCACCCAATAAAGAAGGTAAAGAAGAATGCCACGGTGCCCCGCTGGGTGACGACGAAATCGCCTTAACCCGTGAAAAGCTGGGTTGGGCTCACGCTCCTTTTGAAGTGCCTGAAGATGTTTACGCCGGTTGGGACGCAAAAGAAAAAGGTGCCGAGGCAGAAGCCAAGTGGAATCAACTGTTCGAAAACTACCGTAAAGAGCACCCAGAGCTGGCTGCAGAATTCGAACGCCGCATGAAAGGCGAGCTGCCCGCAGACTGGGAAGCCAAAGCCACCGATTACATTCAGCAAATTCAAAAAGCCGGTGAAAAAATTGCCACCCGCAAAGCATCGCAACACTGCTTAAACGCCTTCGGTCACATGCTGCCCGAACTGTTGGGTGGATCTGCTGACTTGGCCGGTTCCAATTTAACCCTGTTTAAAGATGCCAAAGGTATCAGCTCTGAAGACGCCAGCGGCAACTACCTGTTCTGGGGCGTGCGTGAATTCGGTATGACGGCTGCCATTAATGGTATTGCGCTGCACGGCGGCTTTATCAGCTACGGTGCCACCTTCCTGATCTTTATGGAATACGCTCGTAACGCTATGCGTATGGCGGCCTTGATGAAGCAACAAAATATTCAGGTTTACACCCACGACTCTATTGGTTTGGGTGAAGACGGCCCTACGCACCAACCCATCGAGCAGCTTACCAACCTGCGCACCACACCCAACATGTCACTGTGGCGCCCCTGTGATGGTGCAGAATCTGCCGTGGCTTGGAAAGCTGCTATAGAACGACGTGATGGTCCATCCGCGTTGATTTTCTCCCGCCAGGGCTTAGCGCCCATGGAACGAAGCGATGAGCAGCTGGCTAACGTGGCTAAAGGTGGTTACGTATTAAAAGCGGTGGAAGGCAAAGCCGATGCCCTGCTGATTGCCACAGGCTCGGAAGTTGAGTTGGCCATGCAAGCGGCAGAAGTATTGGCGCAAAGCGGGAAGAAAGTTTCCGTGGTTTCCATGCCTAGCGTAGACGTATTCTTAAAACAGGATGCGGCCTATCGTGAATCGGTTCTGCCAGCAGGCGTGCGTGTTCGTGTTGCAGTAGAAGCAGGAATGAAAGACTTCTGGTACAAGTTTGTTGGTCTGGATGGTGCCGTTGTGGGTATGGAAACGTTCGGTGAATCCGCACCCGCGGGTGAGCTGTTCAAACAATTCGGTTTTACCGTAGAAAACATCGTAAGCACAGTAGAATCGGTAATGGGCTAACATGCCAATACGGATTGCCATCAATGGCTATGGGCGCATCGGCCGTAATTTGCTGCGCGCCCTTTATCAAAACCGAGAGCACGGCTGCAATCGAGACGTGCAACTGGTGGCAATCAATGATTTGGGTTCGCCTGAATCTCTGCTGCACTTAACCCGTTACGACACCACTCATGGTCGCTTCCATACGCCGGTCACATTGCACAACGATAATGTGCTGCAAGTGAACGGCGACAGCATTGTGCTGCTACAGATAGAAAATCCAGCACAGTGCCCATGGGACGAATTGAATATTGATGTCGTCCTGGAATGCACCGGCCAGTTTCGGGCCAGAGCCGATGCCGCATTACATATTCAAGCGGGTGCCAAAAAAGTGGTGATTGGCGCAGTGGCCTTTGACGAGGTGGATAACACCATCGTTTATGGCGTGAATCATCAAGGGTTGCGTGCTGATGACAGCATTATTTCCCATGCGTCCTGTACCACTCACTGCGTAGCGCCGTTGTTGAAAGTGATGAATGAAAGCTTTGGGGTAAAGCAAGCATTCATGACAGAGATCCATTCCTACACCAGCGATCAGGTGTTGCTGGATCATGTGCACAGAGATTTGCGCCGGGCAAGAGCGGGAGCGCAGAACTTAATTCCCACCACCAGCAGTAGCATTAGTGCCGTTCAGCAAGTGCTACCAGAGATGCAGGGGAAAATCGCAGGCTACTCCATGCGAGTACCGACGTTGAATGTGGCGGCAGTGGATTTAACGTTAGTGCTGCAACAAAAGGTGAGCACGGAGCAACAAATTCACGAAGCTATGTATGATGCTTCCCGTGATGAATTTAAAAATATTTTAGGCTACTGCAACGAGCCGTTAGTGAGTGTGGATTTTGTTAATCGCACAGAGTCTGCAATTTACGATGAAACCCAAACCCTGGTAACCGATGAAATGGTGAAGATTGTCGCCTGGTATGACAATGAAACGGGCTATGCCTATCGGTTGTTGGATTTGGTGGAGTTTATTGGAAAATTTTAATTTTTGATATCAACGTAAAAACCAACGGAGACAACCATGTCCGTAACAAAAATGACCGATTTAGATTTATCAGGCAAGCGAGTACTTATCCGTGCCGATCTAAACGTTCCCGTTAAAAACGGAGAAGTGACCAGTGATGTTCGCATTCGTGCATCATTGCCATCGGTTGAGTTAGCCTTAAAGCAAGGCGCTTCGGTAATTTTAATGTCTCACCTGGGTCGCCCGGTTGAAGGCGGTACAGATGACGAAAACGCTGCTTTCGGTATGGCACCAGTGGCCAAGCGTTTAGGCGAGCTGTTGGGTTTTGATGTTCCTGTCGCAAGCGACTGGCAAAATGGTTTAAGCGTAGAGCCCGGTAAATTGGTTCTTCTGCAAAATGTGCGCTTCAATAAAGGCGAAAAGAAAGACGTTGAGGACTTGGCCAAAGCCTATGCGTCTCTGTGTGATGTGTTTGTGATGGATGCTTTTGGCACTGCGCACCGCGCACAAGCCTCCACCCATGGTGTTGGTAAGTTTGCTCCCGTTGCTTGCGCGGGTATTCTTTTGGGCAACGAATTGGATGCACTGGAAAAAGCCTTGGCTGCGCCAGCGCGACCCATGTTGGCTATTGTGGCTGGTTCCAAAGTGTCCACCAAGCTGGACGTGTTGAATGCGCTTTCTGAGAAGTGCGATCAACTGATCGTAGGTGGTGGTATTGCCAACACTTTCCTGGCGGCTGCTGGGTTCAACGTTGGTAAGTCCCTTTGCGAGCACGACTTAATCGATACCGCTAAAGCTATCGCCGCCAAAGTAGAAGTACCGTTACCCACAGACGTTGTTGTTGCTGAAGTAACAGGCCCTATCGACGACTTTATGGACTTCGTTAGCAACGCTCCAGCGGTGGTTAAGCCGGTGGCAGAAGTGGGCGACAACGACATGATTCTCGATGTGGGCCCAGAAACAGCGGCTAAATTCGCCGACATTATTAAGGCTGCTAAGACAGTATTGTGGAACGGCCCGGTAGGCGTATTCGAA
>JBFKSL010000090.1:0-11320 GCA_041626995.1 Ketobacter sp.
ATCTTAAAGTTGATTTGCTCGAATCTTCCATTAAACATGTTCTAAATCACCATGAAACACTCCGTATGACGGTTGCGGAAAATGAAGAGGGTGAACCTTATGCTGTGTTTGGTTCTGTTGATGAGTTTTCACTCGCGGTTCATGCCCTTCGTATAGAAAATGCATCCGATTACGATGCAGTAGTAAAAAGCTCGGTTGAGCACTACGCGTTAAGACCATTTGATTTGGCGCAAGGCCCTCTTTATCGTTTTGAGTTACTTCATGCGGTTGGTGAGGTAGAAGATCACTATGTGCTGGTGATCTGTTTGCATCATATTATTTCCGATGGTTTATCTCAGAACTTATTGGTTCGAGAAATTGCTCTCGCCTATGCCGCGAAATTAAATAATCAATCTTCGCCGTTAGCGGAATTGCCGATTCAATATGTGGATTTTGCAGCTTGGCAAAAAGAGAAATTATCGGGCGAGAATCTGGATAAAGAAGTCGGCTTTTGGAAGCAACAACTAAAGGATGTGCCATCACTATTATCCTTGCCCACTGATCGGCCCCGTCCTCATGTTCAAACAACCAATGGAGCCAAGTATCATTTTGCTATAGAACCAGAAGTGGCCAAAAACGCCATTACCCTGTGTCAGTCTAAAGGCATTACCTTGTTTATGGGGTTAATGGCTGCCTTGCAAGTGGTTTTAGCGCGTCACGCACAGCAAACCGATTTTTGCGTGGGCATGCCAACGGCTGGGAGAAGCCTTAAAGAACTTGAGCAGTTAATAGGTTTTTTTGTCAATGGCATATTGGTTCGGGCAGATTTAAATGGCAATCCAAGCTGGAATGAGCATCTCAATAGGGTAAAACAGCGCGTTCTCGATGTCATGGGCCATCAAGACACGCCCGCACAACTTATAGTTGATCATTTAAATATCTCGCGTAATCCCAGTTATCCTCCTTTGGCGCAGGTTGGATTTCAATTACAAAATTTTGCCGGAGCGGTACAAGGCGGCGAGCAAGATTCCGCAATGCTTGATACTTTCAAAAAAATGACAAATCTTTCTATGGAGCCTATTCGTTTGGAAGAGGCTGATTCCAAGTTCGATATGATCATCAGCGTTGCCCAAAATAATGAAAGCCTGGATGGGTATGTTGAATACAATACCGATTTATTCAACGAAGATACCATTGTGCGAATGATTCGCCATTTTTCTATCGCCTTGCAGTCAATGCAAGATGAAGCGTTGCGCGTCAACGATGTTCAGCTGGATTCAGAGCAAGAGTTGCAACAGCATCTTTCAGTTGCTCCTGATGAAAAGCTACTACGATTAACTACAACCCAGCTCGCATTTGTTCAGGATATTCAATTACGGCCGGATACAAAGCAATATGCCGTTGGCTTTCGTTATAAAGCAGATAAAGCTCTAGATGTAGGCCTGTTGCGTCAATCCATAGTGCACGCATGTAATAGTTCCTCTAGTTTAAAAGCCCGCTTTGTCGGGTGTGATCTGCCTTGGGCGGATATTGCTTATCAGGTTATTGCTAACTCATTTGCTCCACCTATTGAATTTATCGATATTGATGAACAAGCAAATCCGGAGGCGTTTGTTGAGCGACACCATAACCATTGGTGCTATGTTGCTCAGGATATTTTTAAGGATGATTTGATCCGTTTCCAGATTCTGCAAAATAAAGAAGCAACTTGGTTGCTGATGGCGTCCCATCATATCGTAATGGATGGAATAGCCGGAAATGTTTTGTTAGAAAGAATAGCGCAAACATATAATGACTTGATTGTTGGCTCAGATGCTCCTGCATTTAAGGAGTGTTTGCCGAGTTATATCGAAAGGCATTATCAGCAGGTCGATACTCCGGATTCAGTTGAGTTCTGGTTAGATAAATCGCGTACTGTGGCTCCTCTCAGTTTTTCATTGTCAAAAAGTTGGCATTCAAATAGCGAATATCAAATCTTATGTCAGCCTGTGGATGAACAGCTCTTGGCAGCTGTTAAGAAGTACTGCCGAAGCAAAAAAATACATCCTTCGATTTTTTTTAGGTTAGTGTCAGCCCTGACTATTCAGCAGTATTGTCGGCCAGAAGAAGATTTTATTATTTGGGATATCCAAGCGGGACGTTTGCCTGAGGAAGCTGATGGTATAGGCGTTTTCTATCAACAGGTTCCATACATAATCGAGAAGGATACGATTTCTGCTATGGCTAATGCTGATGCATTTTTCAAGCAGCAACGAAGCTATCGTAAAGAAATCAAAGATAAGACCTTTTTATCCTTGCAAGTTTTAAATCGATTGTTCCCAGCAGGTTCTGTTTCATTTCAGTACAATTATTTTAATTTTATAGCCGAAGTCGATCTGGGCGGTACCAAGTCAACACCTGATGTTTTCTCTTCTCATGTGGACAATACAGTCCAAGTTTTTATCAAAGACTATGGCGAATCACTGAGTTTTGAGCTTTGGTTCGATGGCTCGATTATGGTGCCATTGGATTTTCTTGAAAGATTGATAGCTATAACTACCCAGATCACTTCCAATGATCCGACTTTTGGTGAATTGAATTATTTGTTGCCCGAAGAGCGTGAGCAACTGAATCTATGGAATGCAAATGAAAGTGCGTTAGATGAATATTCAACGATTGTCGAATGGTTCTACGGCTCTGCGGATAAATATGCAGCACTGCCAGCGTTGCTTTATAGGAATGAATCTTATAGTTATGAGCAGTTAAATAAAGAGTCTAATCGGTTAGCTAATATGCTAACAGAGAAAGGTATCTCCAAAGGTGATCGGGTTGCGATTTGTATCGGTCGAGACCCATGGTTTCTTATATCTATATGGGCTGTCATAAAGTCTGGCGCTACCTATATTCCAATTGAAGCCAGTTATCCAAAGGAGCGAGTCCAATATATTCTTGATGATTCTGGCTCTAAGTTATTTATAACAGAACAATGTATTGTTGATCGCCTCGGAAGCCTTTCAGTTGATTCCATTTTAGTGAATCAGTTGATGAATCAATTATCTGAGTATGACAGTAGCAATGTTGCCGTTAGCGTTACAAGAGACGATCCGATCTATATTATTTATACATCAGGTTCTACAGGTAATCCCAAAGGTGCCTTGGTTACTCATGGTGGTGAGGTCAATCTATTAAACTGGTATACAAAATCTTCTGATTATCAGCCTGGTGATCGTAATATCATTGTTAGCGCCTTTGGTTTTGACCTTACTCAAAAGAACCTGTTTGCACCGCTGTTATGTGGTGGCGCATTAGTTGTGCCTCACATGGATCAATATGATGCAGATATTGTGGCTGAGGAAATCGAAAATCATTCCGTCACACACATTAATTGCGCGCCCAGTGCGTTTTACGCACTAACAGAACATTGTGATGAGAAACGTGCACACCAATTACAATCGTTGAAGTGGGTGTTTTTGGGTGGCGAGTCTATAAGGATGCAGGCCCTAGATTCTTGGCTACAAAACCCTTTTACGAAAGCACGTATTGTAAATAGCTATGGCCCAACGGAATGTACAGATGTTGTTGCGGCACGCGAGATACAGCAAATCCCATCAGAGCAAAGTGTTATACCAATCGGAGCGCCAATCAACAATACCCAGTTATATATCGTAAATGAGGCGGTACAGCTGGTACCTCATGGTTTGATTGGCGAGATTGCTGTCGCAGGTTCTGGCGTAGGTTTGGGTTATCTTAATCAAAATGAGCTCACCGAAAAAGTGTTCATAGAAAACCCTTTCGGAGATGGAAAGCTTTACCTAACTGGTGACCTCGGTAGGTTTCTACCAAGCGGTGAAATTGAGTATATAGGCCGTAAGGACTTCCAAGTAAAACTACGCGGATTGCGGATTGAATTAGGAGAAGTCGAAGCCGCAGTAAAAACATTAAGCTCTGTTTCAGATGCACTGGTTATCGTGCATGAAGAGCAATTGGTTACGTATGTGGTTTCTCAAAACGGCATTGAACCAAAAGGCTGGCAGTCTATATTAAGAGAAAAGTTGCCAGACTATATGGTGCCTGCACAAATAATTACATTAGAAAGTTGGCCGCTAACACCTAATGGGAAAGTGGATCGAAAAGCATTGCCTTCCCCCGCAGATTTGGTTGTTCGACGCCATTATGTAGAGCCCAGGAATGATGTTGAGTTTGCCATTGCTGAAATTTGGTCGCAGGTGCTAAAACAAGACCAAGTTGGTGTGTTGGACAACTTCTTTGATCTCGGTGGTCATTCTTTGCTTGCTAACCAAATCGTTACCAGAATTCGCAAACAGTTTGATGTGGACATGCCCTTGCGGGATATTATTACCCATCCCACTGTGGCGCAATTATCTGATCGAGTGGCTCTTGCGAAAAGAAGTGCACAATCAGATGCCATTACTGAATGCGATCGTTCAGGTCGGATTCCACTTTCAGCCCCTCAAAAGCGTTTGTGGCTTCTCGATAAGATAGAACCAGGCAATGCGGCCTATCATATCCCAAGCGTTATTAAAATTCAGGGCAATATTAATTTAGAAGACCTAGAGAAAGCGTTCTCTTTTGTGGTAAATCAGCATGAAGGATTAAGAGCTGTTTTCAAGGAAGACGAGCAGGGGCCTTATCAATTATTCTTGCAGCCCCAGTCTTGGGCGCTTTCTATTGATGATTACAGTGAGCTAGATGAAGATCAAGCTAAATTAAAGGTAGCGGCAATTATTACCAAGCCGTTTGATCTTGAGCAAGGTCCGCTGTTTAGAGCGCACGCATGTAAACTTTCAGTTGATAATTATGTATTGGTGGTGGTTATACACCATATTGTCACGGATGGATGGTCCAACAATATTTTGATTCAGCAGTTAGGCCAGTCATACATCCAATTAATGACCTCTGGTGAAGCGCACCCTCCTACAAAGGGGCTGCAGTACGCTGATTTTGCAGTGTGGCAACAATCTCAACTTAACAATGAAATTCTCAATGAGAAGGTTTCATTTTGGATGCATCAACTGGAAGATGTGCCTGTTCTTGAGCTGCCAACTGATTATGCGCGTCCAACTGTACAAACGTTTAACGGGGCTAGCGTAAGCTTTTCTCTAAATGAAATCACATCACAGGCACTGTTTGATGTAGCGAAGCAATATCAGTGCACACCATTCATGGTATTGCTGGCTTGCTACAGCGCAATACTGCAAAAGTATAGTGGCCAGGATGACTTTGCCATTGGGACACCTGTAGCGGGAAGGGATCGTTTAGAACTCGAAAATATTGTTGGGTTTTTCGTTAACACGGTTGCAGTTCGCGTTAATCCTAATTCCAGTAATGGTTTTGCACAGTTTCTGGAGACAGTAAAGGAATCTGTGCTAGCAAGTTTTGAGAACCAGGATATTCCTTTTGAAGACATTGTCGAAACCGTTAATCCGCAAAGGGATATGAGCCGCTCCCCAATATTTCAGGTGATGATGGCCTATCAAGATATGCCATTTGAGGATCAAGGCATAACGTTAGCTCAGTTTGGTGATGTTGAGTTTTCAAGCTATGAGCTGGATGTTGAAACAACAAAGTTTGATCAAACCCTGACGCTGTGGCCCCAGGCCGGTAAAATAAACGGCAACTTGTCGTTTAATATAGATTTGTTCAGCCATGAAACTGCACAACAGTTTGTGAGTCATTTCGTAGCCTTATGTGAAGATTTATTGGTTCAGCCTGAGAAGGCACTGTATCAGGCAAATTATCTTTCGCAAAGTGAGCTGACTAAGCAAATTGGTGATTGGAATAAGACTGACTATGTTTACGATAAAACTGAACGAATTGAAGAGAAGTTTTCTCGTTGCGTAACCAATGGAGGTGATTCTGTCGCGGTTGTTTACGGGGGCGGCGAGACTCTAAGTTATTCAGAGCTGGATGATTATTCTAATCAGATAGCCCAAGCTTTATCTGATGAAGGGATTTCCGAAGGTGATTTTGTCGGTATTCTCATGGATCGAAACCTTCATCTCATGACCGCATTAATGGGTGTGTTGAAGGCTGGCTCTGCCTATGTTCCTATCGATGCCTCTTATCCCCAAGATCGTATTCATTATATATGTGAGCAGTCAGGCATCAAAGTTGTGCTCACACAAAACCATCTAGCTGAGAAATTAGATCAAAGTCTAAAGAAAATTGCGGTAGACCAATTTCAATGGCGTAAGGGAATCAAATTTGTTACGCCAAGCCATCATGTAGATGCACTCATTTATATGATCTTCACCAGCGGCTCAACCGGATTACCTAAAGGAACGGCAGCTTATCATCGCAGCGAAATCAACCTGCTCAATTGGTATACCCAACAGTTTTCATTTGACCAAACTGAAAGAGTGCTATTGCTAAGTGCTATTGGGTTCGACTTAACTCAAAAAAATCTATTCGCACCTTTGATTAAAGGCGGCCGTCTCATTATTCCTGATTTTCAGGAGTTTGATCCTGAGAAAATCGTTTCAACTATAGAACGAGAGGAGGTCACGTGGATCAACTGTGCACCTAGCGCATTCTATCCTTTAATTGAAAACCCAGAAGACTGGCCTCGCCTTTCCACGTTGAAGCACGTATTCCTCGGTGGTGAACCAATTAATGTGGCGCGCTTACAGCCGTGGATGTCACAAGCCAACTGTAAAGTTATAAATAGTTATGGCCCAACAGAATGTACAGATATAGCCGCTTGGCATGAGTTGAGTCTGGCTAATGATGTGGCAGCCACTGCTGTGCCTATTGGTCGGCCAAATTACAATGTTCAATTATATGTGTTGGGCGATCACCAAGAACCACTGCCTGTGGGCGCAGTCGGGGAGTTGTGCGTAGCTGGTGATGGTGTCGGCCCTGGTTACATACATCAGCAGGAACTAACAAATTCAGTATTTGTTGATAACCCTTTTCATGATCGATCAAAGCTATATCGCACCGGCGATCGTGTACGTTATCGTTCCGATGGTGCCATTGTTTTCTTAGGTCGAAAAGATCACCAAATTAAATTGCGTGGATATCGGATTGAGGTTGCAGAAATTCAAGCTGTTATAAACCGAAATGAAGTGGTTAACGATTCGTTAGTGGGTGTTTTAAAAGGCCATAACGGTGTAGATCAGCTTGTTGCTTGGGTGGAGTCTGACAATGAAAGCGAATCCCTGTTACATGATCTAATTGATCATTGTGCTAAAGCCTTACCTAATTACATGCTACCAGACGCATGGGTGGTGGTAAGCCGATTTCCTTTAACGCCGAATGGTAAAATAGATCGTAAAGCACTTCCGAATCCAGAATGGAATGTATCTAGTAAGCAAGTGGTTGAGCCAAGAACGGATACGGAGATATCAGTAGCAGAAATTTGGCGTGAGGTTCTAAATGTTGAACCGATAGGCGTGCATGATAATTTTTTTGATCTTGGTGGTCATTCATTGCTTGCTACTCAGGTTGCTGCCAGAATTCGTGCGCGTTTAGGATTTACGCTACAAATTCGCGATTTAATGTTGCATCCAACTATTGAAGCGATTGCCAGTCGAGTCGATAAGCTTGGTGATCAAGAGCAAGATCTACCACTTGTCGCTATCGATAGAGCTCAACGTATACCGCTATCTTTTGCTCAGCAGAGGTTGTGGCTATTAGACAAAATTGAAGGTTCCACAGCGGCTTACAATGTTCCATCGCTTTTACGAATCACAGGCAAGTTGAATTCAGATGACTTACAAAAGTCTTTGTGCTCGGTATTTAATCGTCACGAAGGTCTAAGGGCATGCTTCAAAGAAGATGAAATAGGGCCTTATCAAACCATTCTAAGTGAATCAGATTGGGCTTTACCCATTGAAGTCATTTCAGGAACTCAACAAGAAAAAGAATTTGAGCTAAAACGGTTGGCAGCCATAGAGGTTATGACACCGTTTTTATTGGAACAGGGACCACTTTTTAGGGCTCGTTTGTTTAAGCTGGGTAATGAAGAGTATGTTTTCTCTGTGGTGATACACCACATCGTTACTGATGGCTGGTCAATGAATATATTGGTCAGAGACCTAGTTAACGCCTATCTTCATATCTCTCAATACAATGATGTGTATTTTGATAGGTCAGGTATTCAGTATGCTGATTTTTCTGCATGGCAGCGTCAGAGGCTGGATCAGAACAAGCAGGCTGAACTTTTAGATTATTGGCAAAACCACTTACATTCAGTTGAACCTATTCAGTTACCGTTAGACTACCCCAGGCCAAAGGTGCAAACTTTCAATGGCAAAACGGAGCGCTTCACCTTAGACGCTTCAACAGTAGGGAATCTGAAGTCATTAGCTCTAAAAAGTAATAGCTCGCTGTTTGCAGTATTAATGTCAGCTTTCTCGGTGATCCTGCAACGCTATTCTGGCCAGGATGATTTTGCTATTGGTACACCAATAGCAGGCCGAGATCATACCGAGTTGGAAAATGTGGTTGGCTTCTTTGTTAATACATTAGCCATACGCGTAAACCCTGACCCTAGTCTAACTTTTAGCCAGCTAGTAGAAAACACCAAAACTTCACTTTTGGATGGATTTGCGCATCAGGAGTTGCCATTTGAACAAATTGTTGAGGCAATCGATCCTGCTCGTGATATGTCCAGGTCGCCAATATTTCAAGTGATGCTGGCTTATCAAAACCTCCCGGTGGATCAGCAAGTTGTTCCTAAAGACGCTGCATTGGGTAATTTGCAGGTACAACCCTACAACCCAGGCGTAGATTCCAGTAAATATGAAATGACGCTGACACTTTGGGATGAAAAGGAATCTCTAGGTGGGTCGCTTCAATACAATACAGATTTATTTTCAGAGAAAACTATTAAACGTTTTGTTCAGCACTTTACTGCTTTGGCCGCAGCCCTAGGTGAGCACTGCAATGATAGTATTTGTGCGGTTTCATTTTTAGATAAAGAGGAAATTGAACAACAGGTCGTCGAATGGAATTTAACTGATGAACCGTATGATTCTGAAATAGCATTACATGAGGCGATTTCTGAGAAAGCAAAATATTACAACAATCGAATTGCTGTAAAGTGTGGTAATGCCGAATTAACCTACGATCAAATCGAAATGGTTTCCAGCCAATTTTCCAACTACTTGATTGATAATGGTGTTCAAGTTGGCGAAAGAGTTGCAATATGCGTGGATCGAAATCTTCATCTGCTTTCCATCATCTTAGGGGTTTTAAAAGCCGGCGGAACCTACGTTCCTTTGGATGCCTCTTATCCGAAGGACAGGCTTGAATATATCATTCGCGAAGCTGAAATTAAGAAGGTAGTCACCTTTGACCGTCTAGCTAAAAATCTCCCTGACCAAGTGGGCAAAATTGATTGGGATGATTGTTTAAGTGGTTTAAATAATTATTCTTCGCAAGCAGCTAAGTTGGATGTTTCATCCGAACAATTGCTGTATTTAATATTTACTTCGGGATCCACAGGGAATCCGAAGGGAACCGGTGCTTACCATCGATCTGAATTGAACTTGCTCAATTGGTATTGTGGGCAGTTCAATATGACAGAGAACGACAAAGTTCTTTTGTTATCGGCAATTGGTTTTGATCTTACGCAAAAAAATCTGTTTGCGCCGTTGTTATCCGGTGCGTGTTTGATCATTCCAGAATTTCAGGAATTTGACGCCCAACTGATAACAAAATTAATTGAGGATGAAAACATCAGTTGGATAAATTGTGCACCTAGTGCTTTTTATCCGCTGCAAGATGAACCTCATTTTTGGTCTAGCCTTCATAGTCTGAGACTGTTGTTTTTAGGTGGCGAGCCAATTAATTTGCCAAGATTAGAATCATGGTTGAAAACATCCAATTGCCAGCTAATTAATAGTTATGGGCCAACTGAATGTACCGATATTGCCACTTGGTATCCAATTGATGTTAAACGCGACATTAATGTAGCTACACTACCCATCGGTCGACCAAATTATAATGTTAAGTTGTACGTATTGGGCGAACACCAAGAATTGCTACCTATCGGTGCTATTGGTGAGCTATGTATTAGCGGTGCAGGTGTAGGGCCCGGATACATTAACAATGAAGAGCAAACTCAATATGCATTTTTGGAGAACCCTTATCAAAATAGATCGACTCTCTATCGAACCGGCGATAGAGTGCGTTACCGCGATGACGGTGTTATTGAATATCTGGGAAGAAAAGATCATCAAATAAAATTACGGGGTTATCGTATCGAGGCTGCCGAAATTCAGGCTCGCATCAATCTGGCACAGGGCGTAAAAGATAGCCTGGTAGATATCGTCAAAGATGATAATGGCGTTCAGCGTTTATCTGCTTGGGTGGTGACTCAGGATTTAGTTGATGAACCGTATATTAACAGCTTTGTTGCCGAGTTTTTGCCTGAGTTTATGGTGCCAGAGTTGTGGCAATTCTTGTCTGAATTTCCTCTTACACCTAATGGAAAAGTCGATCGAAAAGCGCTGCCTGTACCTCTGATGGCTGCCCTTGAAGAATTGGTAGAACCAAAAACGCAACTTGAAGCGCAACTCTGTGAGTTATGGTCTAGTACCCTGGGCATCGAACGGGTCGGTACAAATCACAATTTCTTTAAATTGGGTGGGCAGTCTTTATTGGCAACCCAATTGGTAAGTAGAGTTTCCAAAGTGGTTGGAAAACCTGTGCCGGTAAGAACACTGTTCGAGAATCCTACCGTGCATGGGTTTTTACTTGCTATTTCAAACCAAAGTGACGATGTGCAGCGACCAAAAATACAGAGAAGGTCAAATCTTAAAGAAGCACCGCTGTCTTTTGGTCAGCAGCGTTTATGGGTGTTTGAAAAATTAAATCCCGGATCTAGCGCGAATAATATGCCAGTTGCTTTGCGTATTGGTGGCATTCTCGATCATAGTGTTCTGGAAAAAGCCTTCATCGAATTAATTAGAAGGCACGAATCACTACGTACCTCTTTCGTAGATACAATGGGCGGTGATTCTGTTCAGATTGTTGATGAAAACCCCAAATTCAACGTTAAGATGAGTGACATTTCAAGCCTGTCTGCTGAAGAGCAAGACGCATTTGTTGAAGCTTCATTGCATCAAAATGCAACAGAACCATTCTCTTTATCGGCCGCACCACTAATTAGGGCGCAACTTATTCAGAAAGAATCTGAATCGATATTACTTGTTTGTATGCACCATATAATTTCCGATGGTGCGTCACAGGTGATTCTATTTCGAGAGCTAATGACCATATATTTAGCCTATCTGAATATGCAGCCATCTCCGTTGCAAGAATTGACTATACAATACCCTGACTTCGCTGCTTGGCAAAGAGAGTGGCTAAGCCAGGAGGATTTGGAGCATCA
>JBFKSL010000091.1:0-11315 GCA_041626995.1 Ketobacter sp.
CAAGCCACCGTATTCGGGGTTACCCGTTAGAGCTGACAAACCGGCTTCAGCAAAGGTGTTATAGGCCTGTTTAAAACCATCCGGCGTCGTCACCACACCATTATCCCACTGCACCCCCTGCTCATCGCCAGAACGATTAATGGGCGCCACGCATTCCGCTGACACCTTAGCTGCCTCACTTAACATAGCCGCAGCTGTGTCCTTATCGATCAAACCGGAAAGCACACCATTAGCACTCCAGCTTTCATGGGCCTTAAACACATCAAACAGAACAAACTGCATATCATCGACTGGTGGCTGAAACTGGGCCATGGGGAACCTCGCACAAATATCTTGTTAAGTTTGCAAACTACTTCGGCTTTGCGTTGAGAAACAAAAGCAGCATTGGAACGAGGCAAATTATTGGTTTAATGGGGTATTTCAGCAATATTTCTACGAGTGATTCGTGCTTTAATGCAAATTCATTCACTGCACTGCTATAATTTTTGCAAATCTTGCAAATTTGCGAAATTAACTAATCATCATGAACAAACGAAAACGAAAGCTGTTTTTAGGCAGCAAAGTCAGACGCTTACGCGAACAACACAAGCTCAACCAGGCGGAAATGGCTCAACGCCTAGGGCTTTCGGCGAGCTACCTAAACCAAATAGAAAACGACCAGCGCCCACTTACCGTGCAGGTATTACTAAAGCTAGGCAGCCTATTCGATATCGACCTCACTCATTTTTCCGAAGAAGAAGACGACCGCCTGGTGGCAGAAATCAAAGACTGCCTGGAAGACCCTCTGTTTGAAAATGAAAAAGTGCTGCTGCCAGAACTGAAAGAAATCGTGACCCGCTCCCCAGCCTTTGCCAGACACTTCCTTAGCCTTTACCGTTCCTACCTGGAAGCCAATCAGAATTATGTTGGGTTAGCGCAAGACGTAACCGGCGATGAAGCCGTGCGCTCCATCGAAGGCCAGCAATTTCCTTACGAAGAAGTGCGTGATTTTTTCTATTACCAAAGCAATTATTTTGACGAGCTGGATCAAGCAGCAGAAACACTGTTTATCCGCGAAGAAATGACCCTGGGTGGCGGCGAACGACAACTCATCGACTACTTGAAACGGCAACACAACATCCAAGTGGAGATCAACGCAGAAGGTGAGCGCTTGCGTCATTTTGATCAGAAACAGCACCGATTGGTGTTATCAAAACTGCTCTCTGTCCGACAAAGATTATTCCACTTGGCACACCAGATCTGCCTGATTGACCAGGAAGAAACCCTCAACCAAATCATTGCGCGCGGCCATTTTATTAGCCCCGACTCCAACGCTTTATGTCGTGTAGGTTTGGCCAATTATTTTGCTGGCGCACTACTAATGCCCTACAGCCAATTCTTGGACAAGGCCCAAACTGAGCGTTACGACATTGAAAGACTGCAAATCATCTTTAACGTAAGTTTTGAACAAATTTGCCACCGCTTAAGCACGCTACAACGGCCTGGCAAAAACGGCATTCCATTTTATTTTCTGCGCGTAGATGCAGCAGGAAATATCTCCAAACGTCAAAGCGCCAGCAGCTTTCACTTTGCCCGCGTAGGTGGCGCCTGCCCATTATGGAATGTGCACGAAGCCTTTGCCCAACCGGGTAAAATTTTACGCCAGGTTGCTCAAATGCCCGACGGGAAAACGTATTTTTGCATTGCCCGTACCGTAAGCCGAACCGAGGGTGGCTTTATGATGCCGCAGAAAAATTTTGCGGTTGGGCTGGGTTGCGAAATTGCCCATGCCCATCAACTGATCTATTCAGTGGGCATTGACTTAAATGACAAGGAAGCAGCCGTACCCATAGGCGTTAGCTGCCGGGTATGCGAACGCACTAACTGCTCGCAACGAGCGTTTCCGCCCATCGGCAAAAAGATTTATGTTAATGAAAACGAACGGGAGTTTTTACCCTACCGATTTGAGACATAAAAAAAGCGCCTAAAAGGCGCTTTTTTAAAATCGCTATTGCGAAACTTAGTTAAGCTTCTCGCGAATACGAGCCGCCTTACCAGTACGCTCACGCAGATAGTAAAGCTTGGCACGACGCACAGCACCGCGACGCTTCACTTTAATGCTATCAACCAAGGGGCTGTGAGTTTGGAAAGTACGCTCAACACCAACACCGCTGGAAATTTTACGCACGGTGAAAGCAGAGTTTAAACCGCGGTTACGCTTGCCGATTACTACACCTTCATAGGCTTGCAGACGGGTACGATCGCCTTCAGTTACCTTTACACTCACCACAACAGTGTCACCCACACTAAACGGGGGCAGATCCTGCTTCATTTGCTCATTTTCGAGCGCCTGGATGATTTTGTTTTTGTTGCTCATTTGAGTCTTCCTCAATTTAGGCGTCAGAGGTAGGGCCTACTTATTTTTTTGGCGCTACATTCACGTCGTTAATAAAATCTTTGTATTCCTGCAGCAGCTGTTGCTCTTCTTCGCTAAGCTCACGACCTGCCAATAAATCAGGTCGACGCTGCCAGGTTCTGCCTAGCGCCTGCATTAATCGCCAGCGCTGTATGGCTTTGTGGTTGCCGCTTAACAACACACCAGGCACCTTGCGCCCTTCAAAATCTTCGGGTCGCGTATAGTGAGGGCAATCCAACAGACCACTAAAGAAAGAATCTTCTGCGGCGGAATCCTGATGCCCTAACGCTCCAGGCAATTGCCTTACTGTGGCGTCAATCATGGTCATCACTGGCAGCTCACCGCCGCTTAACACATAATCACCCACCGACCACTCTTCATCCACCACCTTCTCGATTACCCGCTCATCAATACCTTCGTAGCGGCCGCAAAGAAATATTAAACCTGGCTCTTTGCTGAAATCGTTGGCTGCCTGCTGATCAAAGCGGCGGCCTTGCGGTGAAACATAAACAACTTTGGCATCAACACCTTGTTGCACCATGCGGCTTTTTGCCTGGGCAACAGCCTGCAACAAAGGCTTGGCCAACATCACCATACCGGGGCCACCCCCATAAGGGCGATCATCCACAGTGCGATGCACATCATCGGCAAACTGCCGGGGGTTGCTATACCCCAATTCAATCAGGCCATTCTTTACTGCTCGACTGGTAATGCCGTACTCAGTAATGGCGCTGAACATTTCCGGAAACAGGGTCACGATCTCGAATTTCATGGTCGCCCCTCTTTCTGATTCCGAAAATTAGAAATCTTTATCCCAATCCACTGTAAGGGTGCCGGCTTCCAAATCCACCGCCATCACCACATCCTGCCACAGATAGGGAATCATTCTCTCCTGGTCGTCGACACTTTCTTTGCTTGGCTTCAACACCAAAACATCGTTCGACCCGGTTTCGAACAGGTGATCCACCTTACCTAAACAATCACCCTGCTCGTTAACGACACTCAGGCCTTCCAACTCAGACCAGTAATAATCGTCTTTTTGTAGCGCTGGCAGCTGCTCACGCTTGATTGCTACTTCGCACCCAGTGTAGGCGGGCACTTGATCTCGGTTGTCACAACCTTTGATCTTGGCCACTAGCCCTTTGCCATGTCGCTGAACATGTTCAACGTTCACTGGCTGCCAGCTAGCCTCATTGGCGCCTTGCGGCTTAATCCAAAGAGGATCGTACTGTTTGATATTGTCCATGGGCTCAGTATGTGAATAGAGCTTGATCCAGCCTTTTACACCATGGGAACCCAAAAACTTCCCCACTACTACCCAATCGGACATAAACTGCCTTAAGCGGCTTGCTTAGCTTCTTTTACCAACGCGCCAACGCGGTCAGAAGTTTGGGCACCCAAACCAACCCAGTGCTCAATACGCTCCATATTCAAACGCAGACGCTCTTCCTGGCCACGGGCCAAAGGGTTGAAGAAACCTACACGTTCGATGTAACGACCATCACGAGCATTGCGGCTATCAGTGACTACTACGTGGTAGAAAGGACGTTTTTTAGAACCACCACGAGACATGCGAATTGTTACCATAATTCTGTTTTCCTTTAACAATCAAAGTGTTCAGCGAATAAATGCAGCCAAATCTTTCTGGGCTCTGCTCTGTTTGGAGGGTGCGCAGAACTCAGAAGGCGCGACATTTTAAGGGAAACGGGTAGGAAAGGAAAGGGTTTGTTGGGGCTCCAAGCAGAGCCCCTTAGAAATATCACTTAAACGGGGGCATACCGCCGCCTGGAAAGCCTCCACCGCCCCCCATCATACCTTTCATGCCTCGCATCATATTCTTCATGCCGCCCTTGGATGTCATTTTCTTCATCATCTTCTGCATTTGCTTATGCTGCTTCAACACCCTATTGATATCTGGCACTTGGGTACCGGAGCCAGCAGCAATACGCTTCTTGCGAGAACCGTTGATCACATCAGGAAAGCGGCGCTCATGGGGCGTCATGGAATAGATAATGGCTTCCATTTTGGTCAGCTCTTTATCAGCAACACCACCCTGCTGGGCCATCTGCGCCATTCCGCCCATACCAGGCAGCTTATCCAGCATGCCGGCCATACCACCCAGCTTCTTCATCTGCTGGAACTGCTCTAGCAGGTCTTCCAGGTCAAAGCCTTTACCCTTCTTCAGTTTCTTGGTGAGCTTCTCGGCCTTATCTTTATCCAGTTTGCGCTCAGCTTCTTCCACCAAAGACAGCACATCACCCATACCCAGAATACGGGAGGCAATACGATCAGGATGGAATGGCTCCAAAGCATCGGTTTTTTCACCCATACCAATAAATTTGATGGGCTTGCCGGTAATATGGCGCACCGATAATGCGGCACCACCACGAGCGTCACCATCAGCCTTGGTGAGCACCACGCCGGTTAGAGGCAATGCATCATTGAAGGCTTTGGCCGTATTCGCGGCATCCTGACCGGTCATGGAATCCACAACGAACAGGGTTTCCACTGGCGTGATGGCCGAGTGCAGGGCTTTTATTTCGCCCATCATCTCTTCATCAATAGCCAGACGACCGGCAGTATCCACAATCACCACATCCATGAAGATTTTTTTGGCTTCGGCGATGGCGGCATTGGCAATATCAATTGGCTTTTGATCAGCAGAACTGGGGAAGAAGTTGGCTCCCACATCATCGGCAAGGGTTTCCAGCTGTTTGATCGCGGCGGGACGGTATACGTCGGCGCTCACCACCATAACCTTTTTCTTCTCACGCTCTTTCAGGTATTTGGCCAGCTTGCCCACGGTGGTGGTTTTACCCGCACCCTGCAAACCCGCCATCAGCACGATTGCAGGAGGCTGTGCATTCAGCTGGAGGGCGTCATTGGCATCCCCCATCATGTGCACCAATTCCTGGTTCACAATCTTAATGAACACCTGACCTGGGCTAAGACTCTTCATCACCTCCTGGCCCACAGCACGGGTTTTCACCTTGTCGATAAACTCTTTTACTACAGGCAGCGCCACATCTGCTTCCAGCAGTGCCATGCGTACTTCCCGCAGGGTTTCCTTGATGTTGTCTTCGGTAAGACGAGCTTTTCCGGTGACGCTGCGTAGACTATTACTAAGCCGTTCGGTAAGAGTATCAAACATAGTTCTTCTTCATTTGTGCCTTAATTCGGAACTGGCAAGTATAACGCAGCCAGTTTCATTATGGACAGCCTTGTGCGAAACTTAGAGTTTCACCAAAGCTGGTAAGGAGTAGAAAACCGCCGTGACTATGGCGCTTGTTGCAGGCATTCTGGCCTGTGTGGGTTACGGAGCCGCTACCGTGTTGGTAGTGAAAAGCCTGAAAACCGATGTTCCCGTACACCGAAATACATTATTAGCGATTGCCTTTATCAGCTTGGTGTTGCACGGCTATTACTTGGTTAGTGAGATGTTTCCTGGCCAGGGGATTCAGCTTGGGGTGACCACTATGGCGTGCCTATTCGCTATTGTGTTAGCGGGCACGGGAACCATAATGGCACTGTATCGGCATATTGATGCCCTACTTGCTCCCTCCTATCCGGTCGCCGCCCTGGGTATCTGCATTGCCCTGCTGTTTGATGACAAAAGCACCCCCATCGACGAACTGGGTCACGGCCTGATTGCCCACATCCTTCTGGCAATCTGGGCGTACAGCGTTATTGCCCTGGCGTTCTCTCAAGCCGTGCTGCTATGGATTCAAAATTATCAGCTTAAACACCGCCATATCCATGATATTTTGAATCTACTACCTCCACTGCAGACCATGGAAAGTTATTTGTTCGATTTGATTTCCATCGGCATGGTGTTGCTCACTGTCGCCATCGGTACAGGTTTTATTTATGTGGACGACTTTTTCGCCCAGCACTTGATTCATAAAACGGCCTTTGCCTTAGGCTCCTGGTGTGTGCTGTGGCTATTGCTATTTGGTCGCAATTTATGGGGCTGGCGTGGCATGATGGCTGTAAAATGGACGTTAACCGGCTTCGCCCTGCTTACGCTGGGCTACTTTGGCTCCAAGGTGGTTTTGGAGCTGATTCTTGAACGCGTGTAGGCACTCAACTTGAACGACATTCCTCTTCTTACCCTTGGCATTGTTCTGGCCACGCTAATTCTTATGTCAGCGTTTTTCTCCAGCTCTGAAACGGGGATGATGTCACTAAACCGCTACCGCCTGCGCCACATGGTGAAGAACAAAAATAAGGGCGCCAAGCGAGTGGACGATCTTTTAAGCCGCCCGGATCGCTTAATTGGCGTGATTTTGATTGGTAATAATTTTGTCAACATTTTAGCCTCATCCATTGCCACGGTAATTGCCATACGACTGTGGGGTGACAGTGGTATTGCCATTGCCACTGGCCTGCTCACCCTGGTGATTTTAGTGTTTGCTGAAGTTACCCCCAAAACCCTTGCAGCTCTCAAACCAGAGAAGGTTGCCTTCCCCGCCAGTATTGTTTTACAACCTCTGCTGCTCATTCTTTACCCATTTGTTTGGCTGGTGAACTACATCAGTAACGGCCTCTTGCGCCTGGTGGGCGTGAATGCCGAAGAGGTTGGTAGAGATCATCTTAGCCGCGAGGAATTACGTACTGTGGTAACGGAATCCGGAGCTCTGCTGCCTACGCGGCACAAAGGCATGCTGGTCAGCATTCTGGATCTGGAAGAAGTGACGGTGGACGACATTATGATCCCCAAACACGAGGTGGTAGGGATCGATTTGGACGAGGATATAGACGATATAGTGAAATCTCTGCGTTCCACTCAACACACCCGCCTCCCAGTATTTAAAGCGGATCTGAACTCACCCGTAGGCTTGCTTCACGCCAGAAAAATCACCCGCCTGCTGATGGAAGATGACTTAAACAAAGCCAAAATCATGCAACAGGCAGTGGAGCCCTATTTTGTGCCTGAAGGCACACCTCTGCATGTGCAGCTGCTGAATTTCCAGAAAGTGAAGCGTCGCATGGGGTTTGTGGTGGACGAGTATGGCGACGTACAAGGCATTGTGACCCTGGAGGATATCCTGGAAGAAATCGTTGGTGAGTTTACCACCGACTACGCCGCCAGCAGCCAGGACATTCACCCTCAGGAAGATGGTTCCTACATTATTGACGGCTTGGCCACCATCCGGGACATTAATAAAGCATTAAAATGGCAACTGCCCACCAGCGGGCCTAAAACCTTGAACGGTTTAATCACAGAGCACTTGGAGTCCATTCCGGAACACAACCTGTGTTTAATGATTGGCAGCTATCGCATTGAGACTGTACAGATTAAAGACAATTTGGTTAGAACTGCTCGAGTTATCAGCCTGACTAAACCGCAAAAAAAACCTAGCCAGGCAGAAACATAAAGGCCATTCCTACGCCCACCGCCACGACCACCACAACGCCTAAAATCACCCAAGGCACCATGCTTTTTTGCTGCTGGTTTTCCACGTTAGCGGCTCCCATTTCCATCGCTGGAGCTGGGGTCTTAATTACTGGCTTGGGTTCAGGGGCTTTGCGTGGAATGGGTGCTGCACGAAACACAGTGGCCTCATCATCTTCATCTTCCTCTTCCTCCACGGCAGCGATGCTTGCTGGCCCCGCCACCAGAAAAGTAAGATGATCAAAGCCGATCTTATCACCGGGCTTTAAGACTTTTTCACCCACCTTTTCTCCATTTACACAGGTGCCATTGGAGGACTGCAAATCCACAATGCGCAGCACACCGCCTTTCAAATTGATTTCAGCATGGCGGCGGGACATGTGGTTATCTTTCACCACGATGTCGCAGTTATTGGAACGTCCAAACACCATGGAACCGTGGATAGGAATGCTTTTACCTTTTAGCTCACCCGCCAGGGCCATGATGCTCCAATCTGAGCGCACGCCTTTTGGCGCTGGAGCATCCGCTACACGTGCCGAATCCTGAATGAGCATATCAACACCAGCAATGGTCACCACATCACCTGCACGCAATTGAAAGTGCTGTTTGATTTTTGAACCATTCACTTGAGTGCCAGAATAGCTGCCAAGATCTGAAAGGTAGAGAGCATCACCGTCCTTGCGAATTTCAGCATGCTGCTGATCAACACCCTCTTCCTTGATCAAAATATGGCTTTTGGGATTGGAACCGATCGTCGTCACCGATTCTACCAACCAGATATCAGATTGACGCTGATCCTTGAAGTGCAGCTTAAGCATATCCTTGGGAGCCCCCACAGCAAAACGATATTTATAAAACAGTATAGTTGGCTAAACCGCTTTGCAAACTCACATTTTAACGACAACTGAACTGGAGGCATTTACCGCCTTGGCGATCGCGGTATCAACATCCTTACCCAAGGCCAGAGCCACCCCCAGGCGTCGACTGCCATTGATTTCTGGCTTACCGAATAAGCGCAACTGGGTGTCTTCCGCATGTAGCGCCTGGCTAAGGTTACCGTAGCGCATTTGGGTGGAAACCCCTTCCCCCAAAATAACCGATGACGCCGCTGGCCCAAACTGACGAATGGATGGAATGGGCAAACCCAAAATAGCGCGAGCATGCAATGCAAACTCAGACAGGTCCTGTGAAATCAGCGTTACCATGCCAGTATCATGAGGGCGGGGAGACACTTCACTAAACAGAACCTTATCGCCTTTAACAAACAACTCCACACCAAAGATGCCATAACCACCTAAAGAATCCGTTATGCGCCCAGCAATTTCCTGGGCTCGACGCAATGCCGCCGCACTCATGGGATGAGGCTGCCAGGACTCGCGATAGTCGCCATCATCCTGCCGATGACCAATAGGCTTACAAAACGTGGTGCCATCCTTATGCCGCACAGTAAGCAGCGTGATTTCAAAATCGAAATCCACAAAGCCTTCCACGATCACCTTGCCACCGCCAGCGCGACCGCCCTCTTGCGAATACTGCCAGGCTTTGTCGATATCATCTTTACTATGAATGGTACTCTGACCTTTACCGGAAGAACTCATCACAGGCTTAACAACGCAGGGCATACCAATGGTTTCCACCGCCACCAAAAACTCTTCCTTATTAGAAGGAAACAGGAACGGCGAGGTTTCGATACCCAGCTTTTCAGCCGCTAAACGGCGAATGCCTTCACGGTCCATGGTGAGTTTGGCCGCTTTGGCAGAAGGCACCACGTGAAAACCTTCGTTTTCCAGTTCCACTAATGTGTCGGTAGCAATGGCTTCGATTTCAGGAACGATGTGGTGAGGCTTTTCATACTCAATCACAGAACGTAATGACTGCGGATTGAGCATATCAATGACATGACTGCGGTGAGCCACCTGCATGGCGGGAGCATTTTCATAGCGATCCACCGCAATCACTTCGCATCCCAGCCGCTGCAATTCAATTACCACTTCTTTACCCAGCTCACCACAGCCCAACAGCATTACGCGTGTGGCTGAGTCTGATAATGGTGTTCCCAAAACGGTCATATAAGGCCCTTACTTTCTAACAAACGTTGTTCAACATTTTTTAAGATGGCACGTTTACCTTCATTATCCACATAACCCCATTGGGTAATTTCCTGGCCTGAACGCAAGCAGCCGATGCAAATATCATCGTCATCTAGAGCGCACACGCCCACACATGGGGAATGAACAATTTCTGGTTTGGCTTTGTTATCCATCATTACTACTCAATGTTAGCTTCTAAGATCTATTCAAAACGACTATCGGGCGTAAAGTCCCTTTGATAACGCTTGAAGTTCTCCACATAATGTAACGCACTCATTTTGATAATCATTTGGTGCTTTTCGCTGAGTTCTTTCACCACCTTACCGGGTGATCCCAACACCATGGAGTTATCTGGTATCACTTTGCCTTCAGGAATCAGCGCATTGGCACCGATAATACAATTGGAACCAATTTTGGCATTGTTCAGTATCACCGCGTTTATACCGATCAAGCTGTTATCGCCGATCTCGCAACCATGCAGCATCACCTTATGACCCACGGTAACGTACTTGCCTATATTCATGGGAACGCCTGCGTCTGTATGCAGCACGGAGCCATCCTGAATATTAGTACCTTCACCAATAGTAATGGGATCATTATCACCACGCACCACGCAGTTGAACCAGATGCTGGCATCGTTTTCGATAATCACATCACCAATTACGGTGGCATTGTGCGCCACAAAATAATCCTTTGCGTTAATGGTTACTTGCTTGCCCCCAAGGCGGTAAATCATGCTCGGCCTCACTTGTTGTTTTGTTTGGGAATGGGCTTTGGAATAGGCATCGACAAACCGGTATCAAATAGCCGGTTAAAACAGTCGGTAATAAAATAGGCTGTCAGCCCCCAAATCACATAGTCATTGTATTGGTAACACGGGATACGATAGCGAATCCCCTCATGCTCACGCTCTGTATATTGCTCCACTGGGGCGTCGAGAAAATACCGAATGGGCACATGAAAAATACTGGCAATCTCATCTTCGTTGGCTACCAACTCCACTTGATGGGGAATAATACCCAGAATTGGAGCCACTTTCAGGCCCATTTTTGAAATGGACATAGGCATAGGAGTAACCACTTCCACCTGTTCTGGCGGTAAATGAATTTCTTCAAAGCTTTCCCGCAATGCAGTTTCGATGATGCTGGCGTCTTGCTCATCACGCTTTCCACCGGGAAAGGCCACTTCTCCGCCGTGGTTTTTCAGATGACTGGCCCGCTGGGTTAACACAAGCTGAGGATCATCTGAGTGGTCGGTGATGGCCATAAGCACACCCGCTTCTGCGCCATCCAGCAAGGGTTGCTCTGGGCGATGATGAGGGGCATTTTTTCGAATATTGGTTAGCCAATCAGTCATTACTGCGCTCCGGCTGTGTAGACTTACAATTCAGTAGAGTAAACCTAGGCAGCTGAAATTATTGGGGATTTTATTTTAG
>JBFKSL010000092.1:0-11169 GCA_041626995.1 Ketobacter sp.
CACCGACGGCTTGGGCTTACTGGCCCACATACAGGATAATTATCCGGCCCTGCCTGTAATTATCATGACTGCACACTCAGACTTGGATAGCGCGGTACAGTCCTACCAAGGCGGTGCATTCGAATACCTGCCCAAACCGTTCGACTTGGATGATGCAGTATCCCTGGTAAAACGCGCTGTTACCCATAGCCAGGAACAACAAGTCACGTCAACCGAGGCAGTAATCAATACCAATACCGACATCATCGGTGAAGCCCCTGCCATGCAGGAAGTGTTTCGCGCCATTGGGCGGTTGTCCCATTCCAATATCACCGTATTAATTAACGGCGAATCAGGAACAGGTAAAGAACTGGTAGCCGGTGCACTACACCGTCACAGCCCGCGAGCCGACAAACCGTTTATTGCCTTGAACATGGCTGCGATTCCGAAAGACCTGATTGAATCAGAATTGTTCGGACATGAAAAAGGCGCCTTCACTGGCGCAGCGGCACAACGCCAAGGCCGCTTTGAACAGGCCAACGGCGGCACTCTGTTTTTAGATGAAATCGGCGACATGCCACTGGATGCGCAAACCCGCTTGCTGCGTGTTTTGGCCGACGGCACCTTTTACCGAGTGGGAGGCCACACCGCCGTGAAAGTGGATGTGCGAATTATCGCTGCCACCCACCAAAACTTGGAAACACTGGTAAAAGACGGCAAGTTTCGAGAAGATTTATTCCACCGTCTCAACGTAATTCGCGTGCACCTGCCCAAGCTAAATGAGCGCCGCGAAGACATTCCTCAACTGTCTGCCCACTTCCTGCAAAAAGCCGCCAAAGAGCTCAATGTAGAAACCAAAATTCTTCTGCCAGAAACCGAAGAATACATGATGACTCTGGACTGGAAAGGTAACGTGCGCCAACTGGAAAACACCTGTCGCTGGTTGACGGTAATGGCATCCGGGCGTGAAGTGCTGATCAATGATTTACCACCAGAGCTACAAGAAACCAACGGCTCGCAGGATGCCTCTTCAAATTGGGAGCAAGGTTTGCGCACCTGGGCAGACCAAGCGCTTTCCCGTGGCCAACGCGGCCTACTCGATAAAGCCGTACCTGCTTTTGAACGCATTATGATTGAAACCGCCTTGAAACATACTGCCGGTCGTCGCCGTGATGCTGCCGAGTTACTAGGTTGGGGCCGTAATACCCTGACTCGGAAGATTAAAGAGTTAGGTATGAATGGAAATAATGGCTCTGATGAGGATGATTCGGACGAGTGAGCTAAAACAACTCCACATCGCCGGTGATCTTGCTCTTCTCGCTCGCACCACCGGCGAATTTACTTTCTATAATTTGTTCCTGAGTCACTGTAGCCAAAAGATTTTCCTGACGCTCTGATAAATGCTCTAGAAGGCGACACACATTACGAAAAGCGTTGCTGGCGTTTTCCCCTCCTTCCACAATCTCCTGAGTAGATTCAAATGCACCATCCAATGTGTTGATCAGATACTTCTCCTGATCATCTTCTAATCCCATGCCTGGAATCCGCTCATCCAACTCATTAATAATGCCGCGTAACAATCCCAATACACGATGCTGTGTTGCTTCCAGGCTTTCTCCCACTTGCAATAACGTTTCGCGCACTACATTAAACGAACTAATAATATTTTCGGTTTGTGCCTCTAACGCTCTTTCTACATTAATGGTTTGAGTTTTGGCATCGGTAGCGCCAAGCATGGTAGGTAAAAAATCCTTGTAGCGCCCATAGGCTTCCTGATCATGCAGTGGCATATTTTTTATCAGCAGCGCAACTCGCGGATAATTAATTTGAGTACGGCAACCGAAATCGTTAAAGCGCTCACCAGACAAGTGCAAGGTTGAAACCAACTCGCGCTCCAAAGGAGGCACTTCACCTTTGGAACTGAAAAACTCTCCCCCCTTTGCACTTTGAAACATCAGCGTGCAATTCAGGGACAGTTGCCGGGTAACTTCAAAGAATTTTTCGGCAATAACATCGAAGCTCTTTGCAGAATAGGTAGCCTCGATAAATTGGATAGCCATTCCCAACTCGCTTGAACCGCGCATGGCAGCGAAAGCAGTTTTAGAAGCCGACTGAGCTTGCTGGCTTAACTGACGACGCTGATCAATCAACGCCGCCATATGATTCATTTTGGCCTGCAATTCCTGGGTATCAAACGGTTTTACTAAATAATCTGCGGCGCCAGACTCATACCCCAGCATGCGCTCGCGCAGGCCACCATGGCTGGAAATAAACACCACAAGAGATTTTTCAGTGGCAGGGTCATTCTTAAGCTGGTCACATACTTCATAACCATTAATGCCAGGCATTTCCACATCCAATAGAATAATATCCGGCTTTTCCGCTTTAGCCCGATCCACCCCTTCCAAGCCATTCTCAGCTACAGAAAGTTCGTAATTATCCTTTAATGCCCTGCATATGCTATTTCGGCTTACCTTGTCGTCATCGACGACCAGTACCTTCCTGGCTTCCAATGCAATATCCCTTGGTTAGACCTTTTAGAAAGTGTAGATAAAAGGAAGGCTAAAAGCCTCTGCAAAGGGGCACATATAAAATGTTGTTATGAGGGGCATAGGGATTATGCCCCCATCAATGGCAAACCGGTTAGATTTTGCCAAACTGAATTAGAAAGCCTTTTCAACTACCTTATCGGGCATAAAGGGCATAACTTTACCCAACACCGACCAAGGCAGCGCAGGCACAATAATATTGCTGGAACCTTTTTCGATACCGTTAACGATATCTCGCGCTGCCTTATCAGCCTCTATCACAAACGGGCGCTTTTCCATGCCTGGTGCAATATCCGTTTTTACAAAACCGGGATGAACCGCAACGATACTTAAGCCATGCTTTTTCAATTCAATACGAGTGGCATCCAAATAGTTGGTAAAACCGGCTTTGGATGCAGAATATGCGGCACTACCAGGAATACCTTTAAAAGCCGATACAGAAGAAATGCCTACAATGGTGCCATTTTTGCGAGGGCGAAAAATTCGCGCTGCCCCATCAACAGTTGCCATGCCACCGATCAAATTTACCTGAATTACATTCTGATCTTTGCTGAAATCGCCTGCACCGGTTTTATTAACCGCAGTGATTCCTGCGTTGGCAATCACACAGTCCAAACCACCCAATAACTCATCTGCCTTCTGTAGGGCTGGCAGAATGGAGTCGGTTTGTGCCACATCCAGCTGCACACATTCCACTTTAACGCCATGCTGAGAATGGATCTGCTGTGCCAACTCATCTAGCACATCTATGCGCCTCGCCAACAACGCAAGGTTAGCACCTCGACGGGCGAACTCTAATGCTAATGCTTTCCCAATTCCGGAAGATGCGCCGGTGATGGCTACCGATTTCATAACAAGGTTCCTCTATGCTTCAACATTTTATAGGCCGTAGCATACAACGTTGCAGCAATAATTGCCTTGGTCATATAAGTCGATCATGACTGTCGCTAAAGACAAATAACCTTTAACTTCCTAACGATAGGTTTCACGCTGAAACAATATGGGCCGGTTATCGGGCAGGGCACTGAAGATAGCGCGGCCTTTGGGGTTTTCATTAAGCCCATCACCGTCGTAGTCGTAACACAACCAGCGAGCGCTACATTCTTCCCCTGGATTGTTATCGCTTGCATCGTTATCTAAAAGCCAAGTAACAATGACCGACCCTGAATTGGGTTGACTGGCACCGGCGTAACCGGGTGCTGACAAACTCATCAAATAATAACCTGGCTGGGACGTTAAGCCAGCCACACTGGTTTCGGTGCTGGACAAATTGCCGCCGAAATCAGACAACTGCATGTCGGAAGTGGTGATCAAGGTGCCACTGCATCCGCCGCTGTCATTATCATCGGTATTAGAAACAAACGCTCCGCTGGCATTCCAATACTGCAACCGCATATTCATAATCAGTGGCGTATCAACCGATCCAGTAGTGTTATCTATCCACCCACGACCATAACGAATTTCTGTATCAGGGGTTCCAGATACCGCTTCACCAATATCAATTTGATAATCCGTACAACTGCCATTGCCGCCGAAACATACGTCATAACTGCCTTCGACAACAGTGAGAGCGCTGGCGGTAATGATGTAATCCAATGCCGGGTTCCAAGGTATATCACCACTGTCTGGTTGGGCATTGAGTTTATCAATCAGCAGCTCATGATTGTTACCGGTCGTTAATATGCCTACACCGTTGGATTCAGACAGTGTTGGACTGATGGTTAAATTGTTCCAAGTGAAGCAACCCGCTATATCATTACGACATGCCGATGGCGTTGGAGGATGATTGACGTCACTGACATCCAGTAACAGGGAATGAGCTGGAGTCGATAAGCTCCAAAACGCGCCTGTATAATTTTGTGTGGTGGCACCTAAAGTATTCACAGCTGTGATCGTAATTTCTGGCTCACTGACAAACCCAAACGGTTGGCCCTGATAGGTAAAATCACAATCCCAGTTGGCATCACTTAATTGCGGGCTGTTATCCGTTATTAAAAATTCTGCAGGATAAAACCGACCAACATAATCAATAGCGCCTACTACATTATTACTGCCTAAATAACTATTATCCACAGCGATATTAGCATCCATATTAATAATGCCCACCTCATCGTAACGCACAGTGGCAGTACCAACTCCGTTACCAAAACTCGTTAATGTAAGGGCACCCATGAGACCAGGGTGAGCAACCGTCAGCGGAGGTGCAGGAGCAATTAGATTTGGACTGGATAGCACAACCTGCTCCCCTTCTGTACCAAAGGAAGCAGCTATTGCGTTGTTACTAGGAGGATTTAAACTTAAGTCCGCACCAGCATCTGGAACACCATCATTATTGCTGTCATCATCTGCCTCGTAAATGACTGCACTCACGCGAACGATAAAATTTTCTCCCGCTGCAACAAAGCCATCACCATTGGCATCGATTGCTGCAGGATTGGTATCACCGGAATTGGTTTCCGCTTCAAGGTAAAACCCGAATGGTCGCACGGTATAATTACCCTGACTATCGCCACTGATGGTAAGCGGCTGACCATTTTCGTCCACCACCAAACCACTACTATCGTCTTTTAAATAAAAATGGCGCTGGCTTACATCGGATGTAACCCAATTGGTACTGGCAGCACCTTGAACAAAATTCAAGGTCACGTTATTTGAAGTAGGTTCATCAATGGGCAGCGTGACACTACTGCTTATATCCTGTAGCGCGGGTGCATTAATTCCTGGCGCAGGCAGAACAACCGGAATAGCACCAGAAGGCACAGCCCAGGCTTTCAAGCTGATGTTGCCATTGTATTCTTCAAAGAGCCCACAACTGTTGGTATCGGGCTGATAACGTAACGCCTCTATGGTTATTGGGTGGTCTCGCCCAGCGATAAAATCGGTACTTGCCGTACTGATTACGAACGCGGTATCTGAGAAAGCTATAGGTGCAGAAGTTCCCGTTGCGGTTCCACCGTTTTCGGTTGCCGTAACGGTTAAAACATCAGCGTGAGTATTACTTAGACTCAACACAACCACACCACTATCCGAGGAATCAAAACTGTATTGCACTGCCCCGTTATCATCGCCATCTGGATTCGGGTTCAGAATACCACTGCCCGTGGTAACGGCCCAATTACCATGATTTGAACTGGTAGAAACATCCATGGTTCCGGTGTAATTGGTATAGGTGGAACCATCACTTTGCACCGCACGAATGGTCACATCGGTTGCTTCACACACGCTTGCTGTGTTCGCTGCGGTAACTTCAAAGTGATCCAAACTTTCAGCACAAGGGTGTGTGGCATTCATATCAGCAATCACGTCAGCAGAGGTAATTGCTTGATCATACAATTTCACCTCATCAATAACGCCAATCCACTGCCGATCCGAAAGGCCTTGGTCTGCACCAATTTCCAGTGGATCATTGCTTGTTCTTAAAATTTCGTTGGTATAGGTAGTAAACGCGACTTCTACACCATCCAAATAAATACTTTGCCGACTGCTGGAATACACGACGGCAACATGATGCCAACTACCTAAACTGATGGTGGCCCCATTACTATCAAATGATCGTGTTCTACCATTACTATTTTGCCACCACCAAAATATTTCACCCCCATTATTGATATGAAACTCGTAGTTTTCATCTTTTGAAAAAATGGTTTTTAATCCGGAGCCCAAGGCATCTACTCTAATCCATGCGGTAATGGAAAGTTGATCGGTCAAGTCCAGCAATGGATCATCGTTTATACGAATATAATTTGTGCCATCCATTTCAGCGCCGTTGCATACTTGCGCTGGCACTGCACTTGGCCCATTAATTGAGGTTCCGTGCAGCCCATTATAGGAGGAATCGATTACTTCGTTTGCCACACCATTCCAGGTCGGCCCTTCCAATTGGTAATACGCTACGATGCCATTATCACTGACAAATGAATTAACACAGGTATAAAGATTAGCGTTTGGTACCGAGCTAAAACTGCCGCTGCTGGGAGTTAGCCAGCGCAAATGCATTTCCTTATTGGAAAAAGCCACTCCATTTTTAAAATACTCCACCTTAACGGGATAACGAACGCCCGCTTCCAGATCGAACGTAGTGCTGGTATCTGTTCCGTATCCAGTCTGCCAACGACTCAACAAAGTGGCGCCATTAATATCATCGAACCAAACGCGGGAGCCATCCTCAGATACTGTCTGTAATTGATAGGTTCCTGTTGTGTCTGGCTCGATATAACCTTCCCAACGTATAGAATAGTCAGAAAGAAAACCAACGGGCCAATCAAACCAACCCCAATTAAAATCAATATTGCTGTCTACCCGCTGAAAACTGTAGTTACCCGACAAGCTAGTATTGCCCCAGTAAGTTGCAGGCAAACCATTTTCACTAGTGGAGTAATAAACACTGTCGCTACTGGCCACCATAATTTCGCCATTCACATCTGCCACATTGCTTACGTTAACGCTGTAATTAGAGCCATTATTCATTGTGGATGAAAGCGTAAGCTGCACCTCATATCCTTCATCAGAAAGCAGCGCACTCGACACAGCGATTGGTGATCCAGAACCATCCAGCACCGAATAATTTGCAACATTTTCAGCGGTGACAGAATCCAGCATGGACTGGCCTCCGCTGGAATCAAACGTCACGATTATCTTATCGCTTTCTCCGCATACAGGGCTCACCAGTTTGAGCTCAGGTATTGCAGGTGTGCAAAGGGAACCGAAATCTGCATTCTCCACCGCATCAGCATCATAACTAACAGAAGCGCCGCCGCTAACGCTGATTGAACCCGCCGCAGTAACAGCACCATTAATGGTTGTTTGTCCAGATATGCTGGCTGTACCAGTAACATATATTAATGCATTAATTTCACTCTGACCTGCTGTGGATAAACTTCCATTGACAATAATGATCAGATTTTCAGGGTTACCGCTGGGATTAACGGTTATGGGCCCAGTAAAAGTAACAGAGCCATTAAAATAAAGCCGCGCTGTTGTTTGCGGTGTAGTAATTGTTCCCCCGGAAATATTCGAACCCAAGTAGTGATAGTCACCGGCAGGCAAGGTGACATTGGAGGTTAATGGCGTCGTACCGGTAAAAGGTGGCAACGTGGGCGCAACTGTACTGGTTTCTGTAATATTAGCGGGCCAAATACTGTGGCAACTGGCAGCCTGGGCAGTATTAACGACAACCCAAAGCAGTCCAAACCAAATCCAATGTAACTTAGATTTCCACATGTAACACCGTTGTTACCTGTCGAGACACATAATCTAAACTATCGACGGGTACAGCATTCTGTGCCAGCGCGGTTACCTCAAACATAAACACTGTACTCCCACCTTCCGTATAGCTGTTGCTATTGCAACTTACAGACACTTGAAAACCATTGATCGTTAAAGACCCTGTCGCTGCAGCACAGCTCGGGTTATTAATCAATTGAAAAGCTGCCCACTCGGTTCCCGCCTTAGCAGCCCAGAACACTCTCGTACTTTGAATACGCAACCCACTAACCGCCGCTTGAGATGATTGAATGCGAGCCATGTAGCCGATCAACAACGTCACAACCACCATTAAAAAAATCATCACTGGCAATGCAAAACCTTTTTTATTGTTGTAATGCATCATGGACGATTCTCCACATTCACCACATGATAGAGCGTTACGGATTCTCCATCCTGTTCAATCTGAATGATCAGGGTGACTAAACCATGGCTTGTGTCAATTGCGGTATAACCAAACGAGCAACCGGTTACGTTTTCCAGCAACACAGCAGACGCAGCACTGGAAAGCGGAGCAGCTGCACCGTTAGTGGGTTGCGTGGCTTGAATATTATAGCCTTCGTATCGAGTGATGGTGCCTGCGTTACACACATAACTGGTTGCATTGTTCACCAAATAAAAACGACTGGCTAATGAAGCCAAAGAAAACTGATGGCTTGCGGAAAACTGAATGTTATTACCCAATAGTGAAAGTGTTGTAGAGGCTGGCGTAATCACATGACTCCCAGCTGGCACCAAAACACCCGTGCCCGCACCGCCATATATATTTACGCCATCCACGCCATTACTGCTGGTATTACCCACCACCATGCGGGCGGATGCAGGCAACACAGGTAATGCATTGGCATAGAGCACTTCAAATTGGTCATCGGGGGCAGAAAAGTCCAAGGTGTCCGTTTGCACTGCATTAACTAATTTTCGATAACGCCCCCAGCTTAAAACCGGCACCCATTCAATAGCGCTACCACCTGTTACCCTAATACTATAGGGCACCGCTGAGCGCAGCTCCCGCGCCATAAGTTGCAACGCCATATCCGCCTTTGCGGTTAACGCAGCACGACGGGACATATCCACATAACCCAAAACCTGATTGCCGACAATGGTGGACGCCAACACCGCAACCACTCCGGTAAGAGTAATCACAATCACTAGCTCCACCAGGGTAAAACCCTGTTGAATTTTATGTACAACCGGGTGATGCATAGTTGGCTCGATACCCAGATACGCTGATGGTTTCGTTTAATGGGCTGGTAACGTTTACAGTAACTTTTAAAGCACAGTTAGATGAAATACCGGTTAGATCTGTTGAATCTACTACCGTTATACTGACGGAATAACCACTTAGTGCCGTAATTTGTGTGCCATTGGGCAAGGAAATATTGGCGCTAGAATAATTGTTGTAGTCACAAACATTATCAAAGTTTTCTCGGTTTCCTCCAGGGGATGCAGGGCAACGGATTAAATCAATAGGGTCTAAAAATGGTTTTAATAGCGCCTCTTCCAAATAGGACTCTGCCAATGTGATGGCTTGAGTGCGCACCAAAGAATCGGAACTGCGACCCGCAATGGAAGCATAAGCCGACATTAATCCCACAATCATAATGCCAGCCAGAGAAATGGCCATCACCAACTCCACCAATGTTATGCCTTTGTGTTTAACGAACATAACCGGTCGCTCCTTCCACCTGAATAGTATTTCCACCTACGGTAATCGTGGCAGTGGAGGATAAAATGGCAAGCCCACTGTTGCGGGCCCGGCCTAAGGCATCGAACACAAGAGGATTAACGGAATAGCTATAGGCCATACCCGATGGAGGGGTTTGACGTTGACTGTACCCTGTAGCAAAGCCATCGGGATTCACCACATCAACGGCGTTAACACCATTAGCACTATTACAATCACTATCTACTGAAACATTGAAACCGGAACTGGAAAAAGTAATTTGCGTCCAGCAACCAGAGCCGGTGGCTTTGGCTTGAGCATAACGAATAGCTTGAATAACGTCGTCGTAGAAAGTGCGCTCTTCGTATACTCCAGTAGAAGCAAATCGGGGCCCTACCACCACGGCCAGGACCCCGATTATAACGATGACTGTGATGAGTTCGATTAGGGTGAAGCCATTCGTTGACTTAAACCGCACGAAAGCATCCTGGTTAATATAACCAATTATGGACAGGTTACTGCACTAAATACTGGGGCAGCCGTTGCTGTCGCCTGTGTATAGTTGAAACTACAAGATGTATTACTCACACTAATTATGCCTGCACCATTCTGTGCGCATGTGAAGTCATCCGCTAATTGTGCCGCGGTACATATATCTCCATCTGCATTATTTGTTCTATCTGCATCTAGTGTTCCAGTAGGATATCCATTAACTATGGCAATATTAGCGCCTTCTAGATCAACTGGATTTGCATTTGTTGCTAAAAAAGCAGCATGAGCAATAGCGGATGCTGATTTGGCCGATCCTAAGGCACCTTCTGCTGCAGCCAGTTCAGCTTCTCCACTCAGATCCGCAAACCTAGGCAAAGCAAACGCAGACAAAATACCCAAGATCACAATCACCATGATCAATTCAATTAATGTAAAACCGGACTGTTGCTTCTTCATCTTTCTACCTCTTAAAAAAAACTGCTCTCTAATTTATAACCGTTAAAACTTCGCCAGTCCTTGCGTTGTATGTTATATAAAAATCATCATCAGTACGGCGATAACTGAAACGGCAATTGCCGCCTACCGTATCCACTAAATAATCTGAACTTACCGCAGCGCTTGAGCTAACCGATGGTGCATTTGCGACGAGTACGCCGCGCCAAATTCGTACGCAACGCGCTGCACTATCCATCACTTCGTTATGGCTGGAACCAGCACCTTGACCTGTATCAGAGGGCCAACCATCGGAGCTGGTAGCAACATCGTCATTACCAAATCCGATGACTTCATCCACGGCTACTGCATTACCATTGGCTACCCACTGGGAGCGAACCAATACAACCGCCGACGCAAGTGCACCACCTGCGCCAAATACCACCGCTTCGTGTGCGTTATCATAGGAATCCATCATCCTTGGCAAAGCAACCGCAGCCATGATAGAAATCAGCGCAATCACCACCACCAATTCAATCAACGTAAAACCCTGATTTAATGACTCGCCCTTTAGATTTACCGTTAAAGTTTCTGTTTTCACTAGGGTTATTCGTTCCTATCTCATATAAATTAAATATAGACCAGTTTTAATGGCCTTTTACCCGTTTAACGATTCTTTACAACCTTTCGTCGTTACTCATTTAACGCTTCATCGCTGAACCCAATTCCCACATCGGCAAAAATACACCCAGCGCCAAAACAAGAACCAAAATCCCCAGAAATACCAATATG
>JBFKSL010000093.1:0-11167 GCA_041626995.1 Ketobacter sp.
AACAAACCCGTTTCCAGTTTTTGCACCAAACAGTTCACTGCCATCATTAATAATGCCATCGCCATTTTTGTCGAACGCTAGAAAACCGCTACCTGATCCCGCAATAGAGATGGTTTCAGCCTTACCATCACCATCCAGATCAAACTGATAGGCTTCACCGGATAAATTATTAAAGCCGCCGCCGTAATTAATGATTAAGGGGTCTTTACGCTCCGAAATTCGCTCCGCATATTCACCGCTGGCATATTCGAAAGAAAAGCTCTGGGAGGCTGTTGCACGAAATTCAAAATCTACTGTGTCACCATTCAATGTCGTTACCGATCCCCGTATAACAACATTCATCGATTGATTATCTTGATAAGAAAAGTACTGATTCTTGTTAGAAACATTTGACTGTGATTGAACTAAAACCGAATCTCCACCAACGGCAATTTCCTTTGTGTAAAAGCGACTGAACTGTGATTGTTTTTGCAAAGATGATTTATGTTGCAAATCACCCATAGAAGAATACGTAGATACGGATTGCCACTGATTCGAATTTAAGGCCAGCCTTTGTTGGCTTAGGGAATTTTCCTCACTACCAGAAGTTACACTACCTTGCTGTTCTATCTGCCGAATTTTTTGCTGATTATATTGTGTGGCAAAGCTAATACTGGAATGACTGATTTTCATATCGGGCTCCAAACTAATTTGGTTTCCCCAATTACAGAACGTTATTAATAGTTAAAGATCGGCCATGAATTCTAAACCTTTAAGTCGAAAAGGCTTTGAAAAACCATAATACCGTGCTGACTTCGCATATCGGCTCTGCTGCTTACGCTCGCAAAAACTAATTCACATTGTCATTGAGCATTAAAATGAATAGGGTATGATAGCGCCATGTTTACTTATCGATGCCCAAATTGCCAACAGCCTTTAGCACTCAACGAGCGTAGCTTTCGTTGTAACAATCTGCACAGCTTTGATATTGCTAAAGAAGGTTACGTAAACCTGATGCTGGTGCAGAAAAAGAAAAGCAAGAACCCCGGTGACAGCAAAGACATGCTTAAATGCCGACAACGCTTTCTAAATCAGGGCTTCTATTCCAAGCTAGTGGACAAACTAGCAGAAACCATTCAACAGCATGGTCCCGACACTCATCTAAACATGATTGATATTGGTTGCGGAGAAGGCTTCTACAGCCACAGCCTGGCGCAGCATCCAGCCCTTAAGCCGCTCAATATGGAATTGGCTGGGTTGGATATTTCCAAGGTGGGAGTTCAAATGGCTGCCAAGCGTAAATTTGGCTTACAAGCTGCCGTCGCCAGCGCCTTTGATATTCCATTTTTTGAAAATAGCTTCGATGTCGCACTATCCGTTTTCTCTCCGATATGTCCATTGGAGACCGCTCGCATACTCAAACCTGGCGGGTTGTTAATTTTTGTTGGCCCAGGTGAAAAACACCTACAGGGATTATCAGAAAAAATCTATTCCACCACACAAAAGCATCAAGGTAATAAAGCACCTCTGGAACAAAGCCCACACTTTAAATTGATCGATAAACTAAACGTAAACGAGCATGCCACTATAGAGCAGCCTTATCTTTTAGATTTGCTAAAAATGACGCCCTATTACTGGCAATGTACGCCAGAGCAACAACAGTTATTTTCAGAGCTTGTATGCATTGAAACGCCGATCGAATTCACCATAGAAATATTCTACCTTGACTCAACAGTAAGCGTTACCGGCCCAGCTTCAGGCACAACACATACGAGCATATACGGCTCCCGTTCACACACCCCGCCAGCTGAAGACAGATGATAATGTGAATTTTGCCAGGGCAATGGCATAAAAATTTCTGTGGCACCCAAAGCAGGATCATTATGCCAACGATAAACCATATCGTGCGATTGCGATTTCAGATTTATGCTAAGTTCTATAGGCTCCCCACTGGTAGCCACTGGATAAGGGCGTAATTGAAAATTGGGCCGCAATCTTCCGGCATCATCCACAATACTAAGATCTTCGTAATTCCAACCATCTTTAGATTCCGCATGCCAGCCAGGAGTATAGTTCCAATGAGCACCGGAAACAGCATAACGATCCAACCAATCATATAAGTTCTTGGTATAGCCACGCACACCCACAGTGCTGGCCGGTGCACCGTACTCCCCCAAAAACATGGGGACATTCCATTGCTGAGCTTGGTTAAGCATTTCTATCAGTGGATTCTGCACTGAATTACCGAACCATATTTTCGTCATAATCACAAAGGGATCGTAGAAATGTGGAGCGTAAGCGAAATTGGTAAGATTGGGTTTATCCATGGAATTTTTTAATAATCCAGAAGATAACAGGGCATGAGGAGCCACAAACAAAATAGCTTCGGGATGCTGAACGCGAACCGCATTTGCCACATCATGATACATAGATGACAACTCCGCATTAGTTCCCCAGGGTTCATTCATCATCTCGTAACCAATGACATTTTTATAGGAGCGCAATGCCTTCACCACTTGCGACACCATTTCCAAATAGGCACTACGGGCACCTTCACTGTCACGATGAAAATGATGCCACGCACGATGATGCTTCCAGTCAAATATCATCTGCACGCCCCAGCTCTCGCAGCTCTGATCATTGCGCGGTTCCGACAATCGAATAGATGAATGCACAGCCCAGGCAGGGAAACCTTCTCCACATCCTTTTATGCTGTAACGAGAGAATGCATCCTGGTGGAAATCAACAATCACATATAGATTTCGCTCAGCGGCCCACTGAACGACCTGTTGATAATAATCCAAATACGCTTGATTATATTCCTCTTTGCTATTGGGCTGGAACGCTTCCCATGTAAACAACAAGCGTAACGTATTAATCCCCCATTGAGGTAAAACATCTAGCTCCGTTGCTTCTCTAATACCTATAAATGGCGGGACTTTGGCATCTCCGGTTGCGTTCACACCTCGCAACCTTAACACTCTGCCCTGTTGATCCTTAAAATACCCCCCGTCGGTGTATACCAACGGGTTGCTAAACACCAACGCGCTCCAAAGCAAACTAATAACACATCCAATGTATTTGTATTGTCTCTTCATATTTAATTCTTATTATGGTTATACAGGCAATGCTGAATAAAAGACTATATAATTGCACCTGTTTTCACAAAGGTTAATTTCATGGACAACAATGAAGTATTAAGAAGTTTGCGTAAAGCACTGTCGGCAAACGAAAACACCATGGCAGAGATCTATAGTCTCAGCGGTGTGCAGATGGAAGGACAGCAGATGAAAAACCTGCTGAAACAAGTAAACGAATCCGAATTTCAAACCTGCGAAGATGCTGCACTCGCTCACTTTTTACGTGGGCTTATCATCCATCGCCGCGGAGAACAACGCAGCACCAGTAACGAGGACACGCTTTCGAACAACCAAATTCTAAAAAAATTGCGGGTTGCCTTTGAATTAAAAGACCCCGATATGCATGAAGTTTTCAGCAGCGGCCATCGCGAGTTGAACAAGCAGGAATTGAAATGCCTATTTCGCAATGAAGAACATAAGAACTTTGTGGTCTGTGATGACAAACTAATGCGTGCTTTTTTAAAAGGTTTAGTGGAACGCTTCCGATCGGAAAATACTAATTAAAACAACGCACTCTCTGAAACTTTCTGGAGTTATTTCTTTCCGATAAGCTAATACCAAACATTTCCGTATAAACCCGATATAAATGGGATACATCATGAAACCCAACCGCATGGGCGGCGCCAGTAATATTACTCCCTTGCTCAATATGGGCTAAGGCACGCCACACTGCAGTTTGCCTGGCATACTGGGATACAGTGCAGCCCGTTACGTCTTTAAACAAATGACGAAACCGATCACAAGATAAATTAACCGCAGCAGATAATGTTGCCAAATCAATATTCGCTAAGGGCAAGGTTTCAATTAACTGCAACGCCTTGATCACTCTGCTATCCAGTTGCAGAGGCAACGGCCTTTCTCCCGTGATAACGAAAATCAATTTATGCATGAAGTCCACCACATCATCGCATTGCAGTGAACCATTTTGGCCTTCAATTAACACCGTTGCCAGATGCTCAAAATCCTCTATGGCTAACTCTAACCGTTCTCGGCCTGCCATATGCTTTTGCAGTAAAGCGAACTCAGGGGTTGCTGCAGTGACATCCAATAACGCCACATCGGAATCCATGCCATAAATATCACACAGACCGCAATCTTCCGACACCAGCATGGCATGACTTTGAACCTGATATCCGTCCGCAAAGGCTAAGCGAATAGGCTGATTAAAACCCAGAAACAACCGGATAGAAGCACGGCGGTAAGTCTTGTCCTGCGGCTCAATAACGAGCGTAGGAGCTAGTAATAGGATACTGCGTTGACGATAATATACCGCACCAGTATAAGCTGCATTGGGCTGTTGATGTGTGGAAGGCAAACCGTTCATTTCTGTTTTTTTATGTATTAACAATATTCGACAACTTTCTACCTTACTAAAAATAACGATCAAAGCGAATGGCTTAACACAAGAGAATACTGTATAGATAGGCTACGGTTACAAAAACAATAATGAAATCAATTATTAGCCATAGGGCCCCACTATCGCTCATAATAAACGAGATAGCTAAAAATCAATTACTTAGGAACTCCCATGATTCGGAAAATCACTCTTTATCTAGCTCTTATGTGTCTGGTTCAGGCTTGCTCCACCACCAAAATGATGGATCACTGGCAATCACCAGAATTTAAGAGCACCACTATGAAAGACGTACTCGTAGTGGCCGTCGCCTCCAACACAACGAATCGTTTTCTTTTCGAAACCAGCTTCGTAGCAGCACTCACACAGAAAGGCATTACGGCCACTGCCAGCTACACCACCATTGGTGACGCCCTGCCCACCAAAGAAAGTGTTGTGGCTTATCTGAAAAAGAGTCAACACGACCATATCGTGGTAGTGGCAATGTCCGACGTGGACATTGAAACCGATCATGTGCCTGAATCGGTTCGCACCTATTACACTGGCCCTTACTACGGCTCCTGGGGAGGGTACTGGGGCGGTTATTACGGTGGCAATACCGTCACAATGACACGGCAAGCCTATACGGACACCCAGACCAACGTCATACTCAGCACATCCATCTATGATGTTAAAAGTGAGCAACTGGCTTGGACCGGACGCAGTAAAACCTTTGAAGTGGGATCAGTAAGCGACATGGCCAATTCGCTGGCAAAACAGATGTTACGAAATCTAAACTAACCCTTGGAAATTAGACTACAGTCTAATTATGTTTTCTCCATGGACCTTAGCCAGTTTTGCACTGGCTTATACATGCCTTCTCTTTTTTATCGCCTGGTTGGGTGATCGCAACCAGGCTCGCTCTACCGCAATCCTCAACAGCCCCTGGCTGTACAGTCTTACCTTGGCAGTATATTGCACCTCCTGGACATTTTTTGGTGCCGTCGGCCAAGCGGTAAATAACGGTTGGGATTTTCTTCCCATATATTTGGGGCCGGCCCTGGTCTTTATTGTGGCATCACCGCTTTTATTTAAGATCATCGCTATCAGTAAGCAGCAGGGTATCACTTCCATAGCGGATTTCATTGCCAGCCGTTACGGAAAATCCCAACCATTGGCCATCTTGGTTACCCTGGTTGCCATCGCTGGAGTAGTGCCTTATATCACCCTACAGCTAAAGGCCGTTACCATGGCCTTTGATAGTTTATCCCAGGCTGGCCACGACGGTTTGCCCGCTGACACCGCACTGATTGTCGCCCTGTTGATGGCACTGTTCTCAATCTTATTTGGAACACGACATATTGATTCCAGCGAACATCAAAATGGCTTAATGCTCGCCATTGGATTTGAAAGCCTGATAAAACTATTCGCTTTCGTCGCCATTGGAATTTTTGTCATTTGGAATTTGTTTGGAGGCGTAGGACAGTTTCTTTCTGTATCCGAAAGCAATCCTCTTGTAATGGAACGGTTTGGTTCAGACTTTTTTGATCAGGGGTTCTTTACCCAAACGCTGTTGGCCATGATGGCGATTATATGTTTACCCCGCCAGTTTCATACCGGCGTAGTGGAAAACCGTCGCAGCAGCGACCTAACCACTGCTCGCTGGTTGTTTCCCACCTATTTAGCGCTATTCACCATTTTTGTCGTCCCCATTGCCATATCCGGTATGCATTTTTTGCCAGAACAAACCCACCAGGCCGATCGCTATATATTGACGCTACCCATGTATTTTCAACAATCCGAATTGGCTTTGCTGGTGTTTCTTGGCGGTGTCTCTGCCGCTACTGGCATGGTGATTGTTTCCAGTGTTGCATTAAGCATTATGGTCTGTAACGAACTTATTATTCCCCTCTATTTGAATCGCACACAGAAAGCCGGTGAACTACCCCAACAAATTACGCCATTGGTACGACGCATCCGTCGCGTTTCCATTTTCGTCATTCTTTTATTGGCTTACGGCCTAAACGATATTTTTTCACGGTTTGATGCTTTGGCCAGCATAGGGCTATTGTCTTTTGCTGCCGTATGCCAGTTTGCCCCAGTGTTAATAGGCGGCTTGTATTGGAAGAAAGGCCATAAGCTCGGAGCTGCGCTCGGAATTGTTAGCGGGTTTATTGTGTGGTTTTATTGCCTGTTGCTGCCGGTGGTATTGCCGGAGCCCATCGTTAACGTCTTACAACAACATGGCTTGATTGGTTTGGGTTTAATTCGCCCCCATGCACTATTTGGGTTAGAAGGGCTTGACCCACTTAGCCATGGCGTTTTTTGGAGCCTGGCGATTAATATCTTTTGCTATATCTATTTTTCAAAAGCTGCCAAAGATCAACCCATCGATCGCAATCAGGCTATTCTTTTTGTAGATGTTCCCACCCATTATGAAAGCCTGATCAGCCGGTATCAGTCGGCCAACATCAGTGTGCAAGATTTAAAAAATATTTCTATTCGCTGTTTAGGTAAAGAATATTCTGAAAAAGCCTTTCATCAATATGCTGCGCTTCACAGCTATGAACTAATTCCTCACGCGCCCGCCACCATCGATCTATATCGTTTCACCGAGAAAATGCTGGCCCGAGTGATGGGTTCAAGCTCCGCCCGCATTTTACTCGGCTCCATATTGAGCAAACAAAGCGACGACAACGCATCGGCAGTAGCAATGATGGATGAAGCAGCGGAGTTGATTCAGTTTAATCACCAGTTGCTGCAAACCACTATAGAAACCATTTCTCACGGTATCTGCGTGGTGGATAAAAATCTAAATATTGTTGCCTGGAACACTACCTACCTAAAGCTATTTGATTACCCAGAAAATTTGATTCAATTGGGCAAACCCATTGCCGACGTGTATCGCTTTAACGCAAAAAGAGGGTTTTACGAAGACAAAGAAGAAGAAGCTGTCGAGAAGCGATTGTCTTTGTTAAAAATGGGTGGCCCCCATCGCTTTGAACGAGAGCTGCCTAACGGCTTGTTCGTAGAGGTTCGCGGCATGCCCATGGCCGATGGTGGATTTGTTAGCACCTATTTGGACATCACCGAAAGTAAAATGGATGAACGCGCGCTTCGGCAAATGAATGAAAGCCTGGAAATGATGGTTGCCGACCGCACCAGCGAGCTTTCTGAATTAAATAAAGCACTGCAAACCGCAAATGAAGGCAAAACTCGTTTCTTAGCAGCGGCAGGCCATGATTTGATGCAACCGCTTAACGCCGCCCATTTGTTCACTTCATCTTTACAACAAAAACTTCAATCGAAATTACAGGGCAGTGATGAAGAACTGGAAATCCTTCATCACATTGATAACTCTCTTCACGTGGCTGAACACTTGATTGGCACATTACTCGACATTAGCCGTTTGGACACGGGCACGATAAAACCGAATGTTTCAGTTTTTAACATCCACGACCTGTTACAAAACCTCGCATCAGAATTTAGCGTGATTGCAGCAGACAATCAGTTACAACTGCATTGGGTAGACTGTCATTTATGGGTCCAAAGTGATGACAAACTTTTACGCCGCGTTATTCAAAACCTATTACTCAATGCCATTCGCTATACCCCGCGAGGAAAAATATTACTTGGCTGTCGACGCGAAGGTAACAACTTGGTGATTCAAGTCTGGGATACAGGCGTGGGTATACCCGATGATCAATTAGATTTAATCTTTAAAGAATTTCACCGCATTCGCCATAAAAATTTAGATGCTCATTTAGACAATAAAGGCCTTGGCCTGGGATTGGCCATTGCACAGCGAATTTGTTTACTTTTGGAGCACCCATTATCCGTACGCTCTTGGGTCGGTCGTGGTACCGTTTTTTCCGTCCACGTACCTACTACCGTCGCACCCATCCGTGCACACAGCCAAGAAAAATCTGCATCCACCCTGGAACTGAGTGGCCTGAACGTATTCTGTATCGATAACGAGGCCATGATTTTAAATAGCCTTGAAACCCTACTTGAGCAATGGAACTGCCACGTTGCCACCGCATCGTCACTGGATAGCGCAATTCAAAAAGCCAATCAACTAAGCCAAGCTCCAGATGTATTATTGGTTGATTATCAATTGGATCATGAAGTGGGGTTTGATGTGATTGCTGCACTGGATGAATTATGGGAAGACGTAGTGCCAGTTATTCTAATGACCGCAGATCACAGCGAAGACATAAAACAACAAGCCGCCAATTTGGGTTATTATTTTTTACAAAAACCCATTACTGCCGAAAGTTTACGCAAGGCACTCCACTCAGTGAACTTGGCCGGCTATTGAACCTACATCCAAATTTTGCAATCGAATCACCGCCTGAGTTCGATTGCGCACCCCAAGCTTACGAAATATGGCCGTCATATGGGCTTTAATGGTGGCCTCAGACACACCTAACTCATAAGCGATTTGTTTATTCAGCTGCCCTTCTGCCAGCATTCCCAACACACGAAACTGCTGTGGTGTTAAGGACGCAATACTACGTGCCAAGTCGTGGTCTTGTTCCCCAAGCAAAGGGTTTTGTTGCGGCATTATATTAGGCGGCAACCAGCTTTCACCCTGGCTAATGTGCTCGATGGCTTCCACCATGACATCCATGGACGCCGATTTAGGAATAAAACCATTGGCACCGAACTCCATGGCTTTATAAATGACGTTGGCTTCTTCGGAAGCAGACACCACCACCAACGGAATGTTTTGGTAACGATCCCGCATATAAATCAAGCCAGATAGTCCATGGGCTCCCGGCATGTTCAGATCCAATAAAATCAAATCAAACTCAGAACCCTGATCCGTCAGTTTCTCCAGTTGATCAACGCTTTCTGCTTCCTTTACTTTGGATTCGGGGAACGCCTGCTCCACCGCTTGTTTGAGTGCCATGCGAAACAGTGGATGGTCGTCTGCCACTAAGATGGTGCCGGTATGCAAAGCCATTGTTAATTAAACTCTCTGCCAATAAATACTTCCTATGTTCCCATTCTGGTTGCCCCATGGGATTCCGTCAATTTTCGACCCAATCCTAATTCAGCCTGTACGGGAGTAGAGAGGTTAATTGAAACCCGCCGTAAACCCATCCCTGGGGGCTTCACAGCAGCATCCATGCCGCTGAGAGTTCCAATCAACCTCTCTCTACTCCCAGCATTCAACTAAGTGTGTGCCTGCTCAAATGCAGACGGAATTAGACTTTGGTCGAATCTTCGACCTTTGGCTAATAGGGATTTTCACAAAAATGTCACAGTCTGTTAACCACGCTAACACAAGTCCACAGGTGACCCCATGAAAATAAAAACCTTAGCTTCCACTTTAATGAGCCTTGGCCTGATCTCTCCCACAGTGATGGCAGCGGATATTGATCAACGTATTGATAAGCTGGAACAGGAAATAAAAGCGCTAAAGCAGGAAAAAGGCAGCGCAACGACCAGCAGCAGTAATGTCTCAATAGGCGGCTACTTCAAGATGGATGGCATCGTTTCAGATTACAGCGATGGCAAAAGCGCAACGGCGGGAATTGGTGAAGATTTTCTGGTGCCCTCTACCATTCCCACAGGCGGTGACGGTGGTGATATAAAAACCAACCTGCATGCAAAAGAAAGCCGTTTATGGATTAAAGCGCAAACCAATACCGATGCTGGCATGATTAAAGGCCATTTGGAACTTGATTTTCAAGCCAGTGCCCAAGGCGACGAGCGCATCAGTAATTCTTACTCACCTCGCGTACGCCATGCTTATTTCACCTGGGACAAATGGTTATTTGGCCAAACCTGGTCAACGTTTTTTAACGTAAGCGCTCTGCCTGAGCTGCTGGATTTTGTTGGCCCGGTTTCCACCATTTTTATACGTCAGTCACAAATACGCTACAGCAACGGCGCGTTCCAATTTGCTCTCGAAAATCCCTCTTCTACACTCTACAACGGATCAGAAAACCCCTACGATGACAACCAGATGCCGGATCTTATTGGTCGCTACAACTTCAGCGCCGGCGCATTAAATATGTCGGTAGCTGCTATGGTGCGCGAGCTGGCCTATGACGATGCCACCGGCAGTGAAAGTGAAATGGGTTATGGGGTGAGCTTCTCTGGCAAAATGGCCATTGGTGACAGCGGAGACGATCTACGTTTTATGATTAACCAAGGCAATGCATTGGGTCGCTATATGGGCTTGAATGGTTTCCGCGCTGGCGTAATTGAAGCAGATGGTGAAATTGATCTTATCGATCAGTTGGGCGCCTTCGTGGCTTATCGTCATATGTGGAACGATAAATGGCGTTCGAACTTCTCATTAGCCATGTCAGAAGCCGATAACCCCGATGCAGCTGGCACCACTGTTGCCGAATCTTACCAAAGCGTACACGCCAACCTTATCTATAAACCCACCAAGGCTTTAGATTTAGGCGCGGAATTACTGAGTGCAACAAAAGAACTAGAAAATGGTGATGATGGCTCAGTAAATCGTCTACAGTTTTCCGCAAAATATGTTTATTAAAGTGCACTTAACCGAAGCTTGAAAAGTGATATCTGCTACTCATACCGCTTTTCAACTGGCGTGAGCTGCAATTGGGTTGCTACTACACAACTCATGCAGCTCCGCCATAAACTCTTCACAGGCTTTGCCGTTGGCTATTTCTTTCTGTTCTTCCAACACTTCTTTTAATATCTGCTGATCTGTTAACGGATTAGCCAA
>JBFKSL010000094.1:0-11146 GCA_041626995.1 Ketobacter sp.
GCACCGGTGATTCTGAACGAATATGCGAATACAAGCTCTGCCGGTTCTGTTATTGCCTTCCATAAATTCCGCAAAGACATGAATAGCGGTGACATTGGTGTCATCTGCTCGTTTGGTGCGGGTTATTCAGCGGGAAGCGTGATTGTAAAACGTATCTAGGCCTAAATATTAACCAAGACTCATTAAAGCCGTGCAATAGCGCGGCTTTTTTGTCTGTGTGGTGTTTTATCAAGGCGTTAGCTATTGTCTAATTGACCCTAATTTCACACAAAATGAAAAAAGAATAAAAATGTGAAGATTTCCAGTGAAACAAATTCCATCATTAACCGTCTTAACAGCAGTAACGGCAGGATAATCCGTCCCATGCCGCTATTTTATGGGTAGAGTTACCCAACTACACACTAGAAGAGTGATATTAAGGAGAAACACACATGGCGAAGATCAATTCACTTAAACCTCTGGCAGCTGGCGTTGGCGCCGCATTAGTAGCGTCTGCACTGGCAACCACTCCGGTGAACGCAGCAGAAAACCCATTTGCAACCAGTGAGTTGTCTGGTGGTTACATGCTTGCAGGTAAAGAAGGCAACTGCGGTGGCGACAAAGCGATGAAGGAAGGCAACTGTGGCGGCGACAAAGCGATGAAGGAAGGTAACTGCGGTGGCGACAAAGCCAAGAAGGAAGGCAACTGCGGTGGCGACAAAGCGATGAAGGAAGGCAACTGCGGTGGCGATAAAGCCATGGGCGAAGGCCGATGTGGTGGTGCTAAAAGTAAAAAAGAAGGCAAATGTGGTGAAGGTAAGTGCGGAAACTAAACCATGACACAGCAAAGCTCATCCCACATTAGTGGGGCCGGGCTAGGTTTGCGGCGGGCCATTATTGGCCCGCTTTGTGAACAAAAGCCCAACAATATTGATTTTATGGAAGTGGCTCCAGAAAACTGGATTAATCTGGGTGGTCGATTTGGAAAACAGTTTCGACAAATGACAGAAGCCTACCCATTTGTGTTGCATGGTTTGTCATTATCCTTAGGTGGACCAGCGCCGATAGATGTGGAACTGGTAAAAAGCATTAAACAGTTTATGGATGAGCATCGAATTGATGTGTATACCGAGCATTTAAGTTATTGCTCTGATGATGGCCATCTATATGACTTAATGCCTATCCCTTTCACTGAAGAAGCCATTGATCATGTGGTAAAGCGAATACATCAAGTACAAGATATCTTAGAGCGCCCCATGGGAATCGAAAACGTTTCCTATTATGCCGCGCCCGGTCAGCAGATGACGGAAATTGATTTTATTACGGAAGTGTTGAATCAAGCTGACTGCGGATTATTACTGGATGTAAACAACATTTATGTGAATAGCGTTAATCACGGCTACGATGCGGAAGCTTTTCTAAAACAAATGCCTGGTGATCGTATTCAATACATTCATGTGGCTGGCCATTATAACGAAGCGGAAGATTTAATCGTCGATACCCACGGTGCCGATGTGATTGATCCCGTTTGGAAGTTGTTAGAAGCCACGTACAAAACCTTTGGTGTAAAACCCACATTATTGGAACGTGACTTCAATATTCCCAGTGTAGAGCAACTGTTGCGGGAAGTGGACATGATTGCCTCAATGCAATCCAAACATCAACAACCCCAAGAACAAAGAGCCTAGTCATGAGCAAACCATCATCATTACAGCAGATGCAAATGAATTTTGCTGCTCATCTTCGCAATCCAGCCCAATCCTCAGCGCCCGAAGGCATCGAAAATCGCCGCATGCAGATTTATCGCGACTTGTTTTATAACAATGTAGAAGGTTTTGTGAGTGGCGCTTTCCCCGTATTACGCAGTATCACCAGCGATGAAAAATGGCATCGCATGGTACGTGATTTTTTTGCTAACTATCGTTGTCAAACGCCCTATTTTTTGGAAATCAGTCAGGAATTTTTAACCTACTTGCAGGAACAGCGTACTTCTGAAAAGGATGACTGGCCTTTTATATTAGAGCTGGCTCATTATGAATGGGTGGAACTGTTGGTGGATAGCGCAGTGGATGAAGTTCCCAGCACGGGCTTTAATCCAGCTGGAAATTTACTTCAAGGTCGCCCTATGATTTCGCCTCTGGCCTATGTGGTCAGTTACCATTACCCCGTACATTTAATTGGTCCAGACTATACGCCTGAAGAAGCACCGGAGTCGCCCACTTTTCTCATCGTTTATCGCAATTCTGAAATGGATGTGAAATTTATGGCAATCAATTCGGTAACTGCACGTCTTTTAATGGTGCTTCAGGAAAATGAAAGTTATACCGGCCTGGATGCGATTAACATTATTCAGCAGGAACTTCAGCACCCAGACCCCAATGTGGTCGTTGAAGGGGGTAAGCAAGCGCTACAGCACTTGCATCAAACCGGTATTGTTTTAGGTACACAATTAAAACCCATTAAGTAATCGTTGTAAGGAAACCGTTCAATGAAGTCTGTGCTCGCTGTATTGAATTCAGCGCAATCACTGTTAGATAAAACCAAAACGTTGGATTTTGTTGCGCCGCTGGCATTGCGATTATACCTGGCACCTATCTTTATAGCTGTGGGGCTGCATAAAGCACAAAACTTTGAAACGATTGTTTATTGGTTTGAATATTCGTTGCAATTACCCATGCCTGAGTTAATGGCTTTTCTTGCCACGGCAGCAGAGTTGTTGGGTGGTTTAGCGCTGTTGTTGGGTGTTGCAGTGCGTTGGGCTGCTATCCCGTTAATGATTACCATGTTAGTTGCTGCCTTCTCAGCTCATTGGGATAACGGTTGGTTTGCCGTAGCACCCTCTGATCCGGATACCAGCGTGGCAAAAGTAGCAGCGGTAGTTGGATTTCCTGGTGCAGATCAAAGCTTAGAAAACAGTGAAGAAGTTGCACTTCGTTTAACAAAAGCGAAAAACCTGCTGCGTGAGCATGGCAATTATGAGTGGCTTACAGAGAAAGGTAACTTTGTGGTGCTCAACAACGGTATCGAGTTTGCCGCTACCTATTTCATCATGCTGTTAAGTTTGTTTTTTACTGGGGCAGGGCGCTATGCCAGTGTTGATTACTGGCTGGCACATAGATACCAAAGCAGGTAGATCCTATTTTGTATTAAGGTTCCGTTACAGGTAAAATCCAGCGTCGGTGATCATCTGTTTAATGGAATCCAGTGTGGATAAAGTTGCTTTAATAATAAAAATACCATTCATCATCCTGTTATTGGGTCTGTCCCACTTAGCATTGGCAGAGGATGAGCGTGATCCTTGGGAAGGTTTTAACCGTGCGGTTTTCGCCTTCAACGATACGTTGGACTATTACTTCTTAAAACCCATTGCCACAGGGTATGACAAAGTGATGCCCGATCCACTCCAAAATGGCGTCACCAACTTTTTCAGTAATGCTGGAGAGATTGTTACTATTGTTAACGATCTATTTCAGGGCAAGTTCAAACAGGCTGGCTTGGACAGTACGCGCTTTCTGGTAAACACCACTGTAGGCATGTTTGGCTTTATCGATATTGGCTCACGCATCGGCCTGGAAAAGCACGATGAGGATTTTGGCCAAACACTTGGTTACTGGGGGGTGGGCCCTGGACCCTATTTAATGCTGCCATTCTTTGGCCCCAACACCCTTAGAGATACTGCGGGCAAAGGTCCTGACTATTTTCTTTCACCCTATAATGCAGTTGATCATGAGCTAACGCGCTACAGCTTACGAGCTCTGGATGTGGTCGATCTACGCACAAGCCTTCTGGAGGCAGAAAAACTGGTTGCGGGTGACCGCTATTCTTTCTTCCGTGATGCCTACCTTCAAAATCGTGAGTTTCTGGTAAATGACGGTCAGCTATCAGATGACTTTCTGGAAGACGATGACGGCCTTTTTGATGACTTTGACGAGTTTGATGATGACGAATCGTTTGATGAGCCAGGTGATAATTTATAGTTAAATCATGCGCTTATAAGATAAATATAATAACATTTCTTTACCTTTTATGAGCCCCAGCCATGCAGTATACTCGGTGGGGTATCGACTCTTCCCAAAAATAAAACAATAGTAAATTAGGGATACACCATGAATATTTTAATGAAGGCTGGTGTCTTGGTAGGCGCTGCCGTATTTGCTACAGCTGTATCAACAGCGCAAGCTGTTTCCTCTGATGTGGTTGAACGAGGGTGGAAGCCACAAGTCTATGTTGCAGGCCAAGGGGATGCTGAGCTTGCCGTGGAGCGCATTCAAGAACTCAACGAGCTGCAACGAACCATTTTTTATGGCATGCAATTCCATGAGCAGACTCAACAGTTCGTGGATGAAATGTGGGATAACCTTGAATCCTTTAACCTCAGTCGCTATTACGAAATGCTGCCGGAAACAAAAGGTGATTGGCGGCAGATGCGCGTTTACGGTTCCCGTAAAGGGGATCAGTATCGCGTTGGGCCTGATCCAGTTGAGATGGGGTTAGAAGAGAATGGTCAACCAAAGCAACTTGGTGATTTTTACACTTTGGTGCAAGCCAAAAAGGTCGACGGTAATTTAGGTTCTCACTACCTGCTAAAAAATACCGTGCGTTTGGGTTTGGGCGAGATGCAGTGGTCTTCCGTTCAGGATGCTGCTGCTGAAACTCTGCGTATTGTGGTGGATGGCTCGCCCTCTTTTCGCGACAAGCAACAACGCGATATAGCGCAAACTTATCGAGATAAAGTCATTAAAATGCATCCTTCTTTAGGGTCTGAAGATGTCGATATCATCGCGCCTTTATGGGCATCATTTCCTGCGCTATGGGAGCTGCTGTCCAAATTAGGACAACTGGAAGATGTGGTGTACCACGATGTGGATCAATCCTATCGACAACTAAAAGCATCTTTCACCATTGACCCTGAAAGAATGGCCGATTTATACCCCTCCATTTCTTCCCATCTAATGGAAATGAATCGTCTGTTTAAGGGGTCGTTTCGTTTGGAGGATGAAAGAGGTGATTTGCTGACTGCGGAAATTGATAGCAAGCGGTTACGCGGATACTTTCAAGTGTTCGTAGCAGATGGCCGTATCGTGCCTATTAAAGGCGGTAAGGTGGTTCTGGATGCACCCGAAATAGAAGATGGCAAACCCTGGAACTTCACTGCCTATATGAATAGCACCATGACCATACTGGGTGTGGTGACTCATGTGCAGGATGCCAAGGCGCGCGTGCAACTGCTTTCCACTGAAGATGGTATGAAAGTAGTGGGGCAAATGAATGAAGTGCCCAAAATAAGAGTGCAGGGCAAAGCATTAGGTATTATGCCCACATCCATGATCGATGTGGTGTTGCCGAAAGATCTTCACGAAATTATTGAAGAGTTTATCGCCGTTGCTTGTGAAGGTAATGAAGGTAAAGGCATTTTAGTTGGTGGGCAATTCGATCAGGCTAAAAAAGGCCAGACAGCTAAGCTAACCATAAAATCAACCTTCGAAGGCTTGGATAACTTTTTTGTCCGTATCGGAATGGGCATCGTCAATGATAGGGTAATTCCAGATCCTAAAGTATCAGAAGAGTTGAGGAAGTTGATTTATGATACGCAGGAAGCGTTTGCTTCTGACTTGAAAGGATTTGAGCGAGTGGCCGCTAAACAAGTGGCAATTAGCAGTCGATAAGGCGATATAAAAAAGCCCTCAATTTTGAGGGCTTTTTTTTAATTACTGATTTGTTTGATCACAACACCAAGCCGGAAGAAATGCAAATCAGGTAGAGGTGTTACACGAACCACTTCCACTATGGCATCCAGCGGCGAAAAGTCTGGCCCTTCCGAAGGGATGGTGACTCTTAAGCGATCACCCATTTCCAGTTTTTTCTCGGTTTCAAGAAGCATCCCGGCTCCACTTAAATTTCGACAACGGCCTTCGTATCTTTCTTTACCGTCGATTTTGGTGAAAGTGACCATGGTGTCCACTTTCATGCGGATAAAGCCGCGTTTTTCCTCGTAGGATCGTTCTGACAAAGCCATGCATCCTCTCTCGCTAATTCAGCCTTATTATTGTGTTTTTCTGTGGCACTTACGTTTCGGCAAGTTAAAATTGAGTATATCAGAGCATACGGATAACGCTATGCTTTTAGACTGCTAAATTATTTAGAGTCGCCGAGTGGATCAGTTTTGTCAGGTTGTATTGCAAATTCTGACCATTGAGAGTAATTTTTAGTCTTACCTAAAATAAGTGGGTTAATTCAGCTTCTAATGAAGTCCCAAAAAGTACAGCACCTACCTGATTCCGTTCTGATAATAGACGGAGACGCAACTCTACAGGCCAATATTGAAAATTGGTTGAGAGATGAAGGCTACAGCGTATACTGCGAAAATAATGGCCCAGCGGGCCTTTCCTTTTGGCAAGAAAATTATCCTGAAGTTGTGATTTGTGATACCTCGTCACCTGGGGTAGACGGATTAACCATTTTGCAGGAAATTAAATCCAGTGGCACAGAAACCCAGGTGATTGTGATTTCCGAGCAGGGCGAACAACACGAAGTGGTAGAGGCCTTACGTTTGGGGGCCGCGGATTTTTTAGTAAAGCCCATCTCTGATGCCGAGGTATTGGTTCATGCAGTGAACCGAGCCGTTGAAGAGCATCACCTTGTTGTTCAAAACCGTGAATATCGAGAGCAGCTTGAAGAGAAAAACCGTGAATTAAAAGAAAGTTTGCGCTTGCTGAAAGAGGATCAGGAAGCTGGTCGTGCAGTGCAATTGAAAATGCTGCCAGACAATCATCAAGTGTTTGGTGATATCGCGGTGGAATATTTTATTTTGCCATCGCTGTATTTGAGTGGCGATTTTATTGACTATTTCAGCTTGGGCGAGGGCCGCATCGGCTTTTATTTGGCGGATGTGTCCGGTCATGGTGCATCATCTGCGTTTGTAACTGTGTTACTCAAAACCATGGCCAATCGGGTTAAACAGCACATCAATGAGCTTGAAACAGAAGTATTGTTGCCAGCGGAAATACTTAAACGGGCCAATGAAGAATTGTTACCTTTGGGGTTAGGCAAGCATTTGGCTATATTCTGTGGATATATAGACATAAATGAGCGAAAACTGATTTTCAGCAGTGCAGCACATTTTCCTCCGCCCATTTTGGTAACAAACGGTAAAATAATAGCACTTGAGGGCCAAGGGCTTCCGGTGGGATTATTCGAGGAAGTAAGCTATGAAAATCAAGAGGTTGAATTGGGGGAGTGGTTCCATTTGGTCGTCTTTTCTGATGGGGTTTTGGAAGTGATGAAGCAGAGCTCTGTTGCAGAAAAAGAACGTTACCTTATGGAAATCGTATCAAAGGACATCCATAATATAGATCAGCTTATAGATCACCTGGATATACGCAGCCAACAGGCTGTACCCGATGATATTGCACTCATGACGGTTTCCTGCACCAAGTAGATTTAAACTGCGCAGCAAGGCATGCACAGATATGTGGGTAGGTAAATCTTAATGCGTTTTTAGCGCACTGTAACAGGTAGTTAGCAAGTAGATGGCTGATTCTAATACGGGCAAAGCATTGTATGCCGTGCATCAGGGCACCTATGTGGTGAAACTGATCGGAGAGATACGGGTTCCAATCTGTGCCACACTCGACAGTTTTATCGAAACCATGTTTAACGACAGTCAGTTACATTCTGTACTGATTGACCTCAGCGAAACCCATATTATTGATAGCACTGCACTTGGCCTGTTAGCCAAAATTGCCATTAACTCTCGCAAACGTCTCAACCTCAAGCCACTTATTATCAGCACGCAGCCCGATGTAACTCGTATATTGGATACCATGGGCTTTGAAAAAGTGTTTAATATTGTGCACGAAAAGCCTGTAAAAAGCCCCAGTATGTCAGAGATGCCAAATATCATCTGCGAGCAGGGAGACGCTTGTGAAAAGGTGCTTGAAGCTCATCGAATTCTTATGGAATTGAATGAAACCAATCGCCAAACCTTTAAGGATGTGGTGGCTGCGTTGGAAGCGGATCGCATGAATGCCGTGGCTGGAGAGAATAATTCCAACCACGACGATAACAACATTTCCCGCTTTAACTGAATTTTTCCCCTAGTAAATTTTCTAGTTTAACTTGGTCCTTAGCGAAGTTGCGAATGCCTTCGGCCAGTTTTTCAGTGGCCATGGCGTCTTCGTTTAGGTGCCATCGGAAGGTTTTTTCATCCAGCTGAATTTTATCCATAGGGCTGCCCAGTTGAGCAGTGGAAAGTTGCTGGGTTAATTTGCCTTGATCTTGTTCCAGCTCACCCATGAGTTGAGGGCTGATGGTAAGGCGATCGCACCCTGCCAGCTGTTCAATTTCACCGGTATTGCGGAAGCTTGCTCCCATTACAATAGTGGTGTAATCGTGCTGTTTATAGTACTGGTAAATGGCAGTAACCGATTGCACGCCTGGGTCTTCTTCTGCTGTGTATTCTTTTTTGTCGGTGTTAGCTTTATACCAATCCAGAATGCGGCCCACAAAAGGAGAAATCAATGTAGCTCCCGCTTCGGCGCAGGCAACGGCCTGGTGGAAGCTAAATAACAGCGTCAGATTGCACTCAATGCCTTCCTGCTCCAATAGTTTTGCTGCTTGAATGCCTTCCCAGGTGGAGGCGATTTTAATCAGGATGCGTTCACGGCCAATGCCTAAGTTTTCATAGCGGGCAATGATGCGGCGTGCTGTATTGATGGTGGCTTGGGTGTCGAACGACAATCGCGCATCCACTTCGGTGGACACTTTTCCTGGTACGATTTTTAAAATCTCACGACCAATGTAAACCGCTAATCGCTCACTGGCTTCTGTAATCAAGTTGCTGGCAGACGCTTCTTTGCTGTCTTTAATGCACTGTTCCAATAGTGGGGCATATTCAGGAAGCGTGCTGGCTTTAAGCAGTAATGATGGGTTGGTGGTCGCATCAATGGGTGTGTATTGACGCATGGCTTCAATGTCGCCGGTATCGGCAACCACAGTGGTCATGGTTTTAAGTTGTTCAAGTTTATTGCTCATGACGAAATTCTGCTTCCCTATTAAGAGGACTCTAATGTGCCCGTATCATATGACAAATCTGCGACTAATGCTGCTGCCTCTCGGATCACTTCACTGGTAGCACCAGGCTTGTAAGCATTTTCACTTAAATAGCGGCGCCATTGTCTTGCACCGGGTCGGTTCTGAAACAGGCCTACTATGTGTCGAGAAATGTATTTAAGTTGTGCCCCTTGAGCCATGTACTCATCCACATAATCGCAAATTTGATTGATCAGTTCGGCTTCGCTAACCGGAGCCGTTTGGCTGCCGAATATTTCCTGGTCTATTGTTCGCAATAGATAAGGGTGTTGATAGGCTGCGCGCCCCATCATTACGCCATCCACTTTATCCAAGTGTTGTTTCACTTCTTGTAAAGTATGAATGCCGCCATTGATGATGATCTGCAATTCAGGGAATTCTTGTTTCAACAGGTAAACCCGCTCGTAATTTAGCGGCGGGACATCACGGTTTTGCTTGGGGCTCAAACCTTGAAGCCAAGCTTTGCGTGCATGTACAACAAACGTGGTCACGCCAGCGTGTGCCACGGTTTCCACAAATTTTTGCAGATCGCTGTAGTCATCCTGCTCATCAATACCAATACGGCACTTTACGGTTACAGGCAGATCGCTTTCTGCAATCATTGCCGCACAGCCCTTGGCCACAGTATCTGGCTCTGCCATTAAGCAGGCACCAAATCTGCCAGACTGAACTCGGTCGCTGGGACATCCCACATTCAGGTTTATTTCGTCGTACTGGTATTGCTGAGCCAGTTTGGCACATTGAGCTAGGTCTGAAGGCTCGCTGCCACCCAGTTGTAAAGCAATGGGGTGTTCTGCTTCCTGGTAGCGCAGGTGACGATCTACATCTCCGTGAATCAGGGCGCCGGTGGTAACCATTTCTGTGTAGAGCAGGGTGTTCTTGGTGAGCAGTCGATGGAAACCTCGACAGTAGCGGTCTGTCCAGTCCAGCATAGGGGCCACGGAAAAGCGGTTTAGTTGGCTTTTGGGGGATTGCTTACTGCTCATGGGCTCTTGTTACGCTGCGATTACCACTAAAAAGGGCCGCACAGTATACACTGCCCGCCACCTTAACAAGAAATTCCCTTACCTTTCAAAATGGCGCCCGCTATAATTCCGCCCCTGAATTGTTACAGGAATCAAGGTCATGACAGTACGCACCCGTGTAGCCCCATCTCCCACTGGCGATCCTCATGTTGGCACCGCCTATATTGCTTTGTTCAATATGGTGTTTGCTCACCAGCAAGGGGGCAAGTTCATACTGCGTATCGAAGATACCGACCAGGCCCGCAGCACTGCGGATTCTGAGGCCATGATTCTGGAATCCATGCGCTGGCTGGGCCTGGATTGGGATGAAGGCCCAGACGTGGGGGGCGAGTTTGGCCCTTATCGTCAAAGTGAGCGCTCTGAAATATACCAAAAATACGCTCAGCAACTGATCGATGCTGGTCACGCTTTTTACTGTTACCGCACACCGCAAGAATTGGATGAGTTGCGCGCCGCGCGAAAAGCAGAGGGCAAGCATACTGCACTGAAGCCTTCTGATCTTAAACTGCCTGAGGCTGAAGTCGAAAAACGTAAGGCAGAGGGTGCGCCGTACGTGATTCGAATGAATGTGCCGGAAGAAGAGGGCCGTTGCGAAATTCAGGACTTGTTGCGTGGTGCCATAGAATTGGATTGGGGTCAGGTAGACGCCCAAATCCTTATGAAAAGCGATGGCATGCCTACCTACCATCTGGCAAACGTGGTGGATGATCATCTAATGCAGATCACCCACGTGATCCGCGGAGAAGAGTGGATTAACTCGGCGCCTAAACACAAGCTGCTGTATGAGTACTTTGGTTGGGATATGCCGGTGCTGTGTCACATGCCGTTACTGCGTAATCCTGATAAAAGCAAACTCAGTAAGCGTAAAAACCCAACTAGCATCAACTATTACAAGCGCATGGGCTATTTGCCAGAAGCGGTGATTAACTATCTTGGCCGTATGGGCTGGTCCATGCCCGATGAGCGTGAAAAGTTCTCCTTGGCTGAAATGCAGGAACACTTTGATATCCAACGGGTATCCCTGGGGGGGCCCATTTTTGATGTGGAAAAAC
>JBFKSL010000095.1:0-10950 GCA_041626995.1 Ketobacter sp.
TTTGGTTGATGTCATCCAGGGTTTGTGAGCCGTAAACTTCCGGTTCTCGGGTGCCGAGAAGATTCAAGTTGGGGCCATTCAATACCAGCAGCTTAGCCATGTGGGGCGGGGTTCCTGTTCTTAAGACCAGTTTTTAAAATTCACGCTTAGGAAGGCAGAAGGTTACAACGATAGCCTGAGCAACGTCTTGCACTTTCTTCACGATCTTACATTTGTTTACAAGTTAAATGCTATTGAATGCAAGTTAGCCGAAGTTCGCCGGCTTTTGCCGCTATAAATTGTTACTAAATTTGATGTGTTGATAAGTGCTGCAGAAATTGCTGCTTGGATTTGTAGGCATAGATCCTGGCTTGGCTTATTTCCTCGCCTTGCGGGTTGAAGAACAGGATGGCGGGTGGGCCGGGTAAGTTGAAGCGTTGCAGTAGGGCTTGGTCTTCTTCGTTTTCCGTTAGGTCGATTTGAATCCATTTGTGGTTGCCCAGGCGCTGTTGCACATCAGCCTGGCTAAAGGTTTCATGTTCCATTTCCATGCAGGCGGTGCACCAGTCGGCGTAGTAATCCAAAATCACCGGCTGCTTGTTGGCTTTGGCTTGGGCCAGCAGAGCATCGAGTTGTTGTTGTGAGCGAATTCTTTCAAAAGGAATAGCGCTGACTTGCTGTTGTCCAGCTGGTTGGTGTGTGCTCACTTGCAGAAAACTATCCAGTATCAATGCACCGCCACTTATTAGCAGGGTAAGGCCAATGGCTTTGAACATTTTGCCTTTGGGGCTGGTGAGATTGTCCAAGGCGCCACAATATAGACCAGCCATAACCAGCAGGCCCCCGCCTATAACCCAGGCCAAGGTGGAAGGCAGCAGGTGTTTTACCAGCCATAGGGCCACTGCCAGCAGCATCACGCCAAACAGGCCTTTTACGTTGTCCATCCAGCCACCGGCTTTGGGTAGGATGTTGGCCCCGGTGACACCAATGGCTATGAGGGGGGCTCCCATGCCCAGGCCAAGGGCGAGCAGTGCGCTGCCACCCAGGAACCAATCGCCTGATTTGCCGATGTATAACAGGGCGCCAGCCAGAGGCGCCGATACGCAGGGGCTAACCACCAGCGCTGACAGGATGCCAATGATTGCCACGCCAATATAGGTGCCCCCCTGTTGGTTTTGGCTCACCTGGTTAAGGCGGTTTTGTAAACCGGAGGGAAGCTGCAACTCATAAAAACCAAACATAGAGAAGGAAAGCAGAACAAATACGACGGCGAAACTGAACAGCACGGTGGGGTTTTGCAATGCCACCTGTAATTTTGCGCCTGTTAAACCGGCAGCGACTCCTAATGCCGCATAGGTAAACGCCATGCCCAGCACATAAGTAATGGATAGGGCCGCTGCTTTGGATCGGGACAGATCTGTACCTTGGCCAACAATAATGCCGCTCAAAATTGGCACCATGGGCAGTACGCAGGGGGTAAATGTTAGGCCGATTCCGATTAAAAAGAACAACCCAAGAATACTGAAAAGATTGCTGGAGGTGAGAAAGCTCTCCAGGCTAGTGGCGTCGCTGGTGTCCAGATCTGTATTTTTTGCTGCGTTCTGCGCTGAAGATAGGCTGTCCTGTTCAGGAAATAAGCTGTTTTCGGTTGATTTGGTTGCTTTGGGCGCGTCCAAATATGTACTTTTGTCTTTTGTGCGCTTTTCAACCTGGATTTCAGGTGCAGCTGCATTTACATCAATCTGGTACATATTTGTATAGGTTTGAGGGATGTAACAAAGCCCCTTGTCAGCACAACCTTGGTAGCCAGCATCGATTTCAATAAAGCCACCATCGGCCTTTACCACTGGTACATATATGTCCACCTCAGAATAAAATGCCTTCACTCGGCCGAAAGTGGGGTCATCCTTCCATTTGCCTGCCTGCTGAATAATGGGTTCACCTAATTCGCCAGTGCTGCCTTCACTTAAGTCAAAATGAAAGCGGTGCTCATACAGGTAGTAACCGTCGGCAATGGTGAAATGGAAATGCACGTGGTTTCCAGCGGGTTCGGCTTGCACCTGAAAGGCTTCGTGTACAGGTAGAAATTCCTCTTCGTCGGCTATTCCAAGTGGGCTTAGTAATAACAGCAAGCTGCAAATCAGCGTTTTAACGTATGTCATTGATGTACCGCGGTTTACCAGTTTGATGGTTGCGAAAAAATTTGGGCGCAAAAACGCCACAGTGTAACGTTAGACGCTTATAACCGAAAAGTGTTGCATGAATTCAGGCTAATTCCCCGAAATGTGACCATCTTCAATTCCCATTGCTATAGTTAATAACAACATAACGTTTAATTTATGAGCAAACTGTGACGCCATTGAAATATTCCGTGGTGCTGGTTATGTGGTTGGTGTCCTGTGTCAGTTCTGCGGGAAATTTGCCTTTGGAAATCAAGGGTAAGGTGGAAGACGAATACGGAAAACAAGGGGTTGAGCGCCTGGAGCAATGGGAAAAATTGGTGTGGGATTTAGCCTATCAATCCCAGCCAGACAAGTTGCGCGCCGTAAATCAGTTTTTCAACCGCATGAACTTTCGAACCGATCAAGATCACTGGCAACAAAACGACTATTGGGCCACTCCCATTGAAACCCTGGCCAGCAATGGCGGAGATTGTGAAGACTTCGCTATTGCCAAGTACTTTACCCTGCGTCAGCTGGGGGTGCCTGCCGAGCGCATGCGTATAACCTACGTGAAAGCTTTGAAAATTGACGAGCCTCATATGGTGTTAACGTATTATGCCGATAATGGTGAGCCCATGGTGTTGGATATCCTGGTGAAAGAGATGTTGCCCGCCTCGCAGCGCACCGATTTATTACCAGTGTATAGCTTTAATGCAGAGGGATTATGGAAGGGGCGGCATCGTGATGACTCTGTTCGGCTGGGCAGTGCCGACGATATTCCTATGTGGAGAGATTTGCAGAAGCGATTGGGCATGGGCCCGCTTTAGCGATAGACTGTGATAAAGAAACAAAAATAATCTAGGCGCGCAAATTTAGCACAATTAGTGCGCTTTTCGAGGAGGCTTTTGTGAGCTTGCACCGCCAAATGGTTCTTCTGATTACCGGCCTATTGCTGTTCCTATTGGCAGGTATATGTATTCTAAGCGTTCATAACAGCCGTAACTACCTTGAGTATCAACTGCATAATCATGCGCAGGATACCGCCACCTCCCTAGGGTTATCCATCTCCAAATCCGTTGCTGAAGATGACCTGGCTCTGCTGCAAACCATGGTGGATGCGATTTTTGATCGTGGTGACTTTGTGGAAATCATCGTACGCAATCCTGATGGCGATGTGATCACCCAGCGTACCATGGAGCCGCCCCCGCACTTGGTGCCGAATTGGTTTGTTAACTGGCTAAAAATAAACCCGATGCCTGGCGTGAGTGAAATGACAGAAGGCTGGCGTGTAGTAGGCGAAGTGCGCGTGTTTGCTGATAAGCATGCCGCCAACCGCAACCTGTGGGTGGCTGCTAAACAGGCCTTTTGGTTATTTTTGGGCGTGGGCGTAATCAGCTGGGTAGTGATTCTGCTGATTGTGCGAGCGGTGTTAAAGCCCCTGCGCACTTTGGAAGAGCAGGCCGATGCCATCTGCAAGAAAGATTTTTCCGGTCAGCAACCTTTACCGAAAACTCGTGAGCTGAAAAGAGTGGTGCAGGCCATCAATCGCATGACGCGACAATTAAAGGTGTTGTTCGATGAGCAAGTGGCGCAAATCGAACAGGTGCGTAACCAGGCCTACGTGGATTCTGTGTCCGGCCTGGGTAATGGACGTTTCTTCAATGCGCAGCTACAGGCCCGCTTGGAATCGCCAGAGGAGCCATTCAGTGGCACCCTGGTGCGCCTGCAAATAAAAGGAGTGGGAGAATACAACGAACACTATGGTCATGATTCCGGAAATCTATTGTTGCGTCGTATTGGTCAAGCCTGGCAGGCAGCGATGGACGAAGTGGAATCCCATTGTGTGGCGCGGGTAACGGGATCTCGCTTTGCGGCGTTGTTGCCTCATTTATCCATAGAAGAAACCGAAACACTGGTGAAGGCCGCATTAACTAAGATCCAAAAAATGGATGGTATGAATCTGGGCGGGGCGGACATTAGCTTATACGTGGGAATCAGCGTTTGTAAGTTGGGAGACGACCCCAAGTTACTGGAAGCGCAAGCCGGGGCCGCCTTGGAGCGAGCCCAGAGTTACCCCTCTGGCCGCATTGAAATTTATGACGAAACTGCCCACGGAGATGCGCTTGCTCCAAGTATGCCTGGCATTAGCAACTGGGCCAGTTTTTTGGAAAACGTCTTGGAACGGCGCAACGTGGTGCTTCAGTATCAGCCGGTGATGTCCTGCGTGGATCAAACCCTGATGCACTATGAAGTGCTGGCGCGTGTGTCGGTGGACGGTAAGCTGATCACTGCCGGTCACTTCATTCCCCTCGTTGAACGCTTCAAAATGATCACCCGTTTCGACCAAATGGTGGTTGAGAAACTGATCGAGCAACTTAAGCAACAGGGGCAACGCCGGGTGCCTTTGGCAGTTAACCTGTCCAGTCATAGCATTCGGGATGAAGATTTTGACGGTTGGCTGCTCGACACCGTGCATCGCAATCGTGATGTTGCGCCTTATTTAATTTTTGAAGTGCCTGAAGTTACCGTGCGAACAGCCCATGGCAAATTGCGTCGTTTGGCTAATGGTTTGAAAGAGATGGGGGCTAAGCTCACCATTGATCACTTTGGCACTACCAACAGCAGCTTTGGTTATTTGAGTGGACTGCAGTTGTATTCTATCAAAGTGGACAGTTCGTACATTCGCGATATAGAGCAAAACTTGGACCACCAATTTTTTGTGCAATCGTTGGTGCGCATTGCCCACAGTCGTCAGATTCTGCTTACTGCCGAAATGGTGGAAGGTCAGCAGCAGTGGGATTTACTGCGGCGCTTTCAGTTGGACGGGGGGCAGGGGTATTTTCTTGGGGAGCCGCAGTCGAAAGTGGCGGCGTAGAGTGATATCAGGAAGGAGCGGATCAGCGGGTTTGAAACTCTCAGCGACATGGATGTCGCTGTGAAGTCCCCAGGGATGGGTTTACGACGTGTTCCATATCAGAATGCACAGCTCCTTCACGTAGCAATGCAAGAACAACTTAAACTTGCGACACTGCGATTAAATGGTTAGCTTAACCACTATACAAGACTGAATTTCATATTTGAGGGAAAAGGATTGGATACGCACGATAATAAAAGCCTGATCGCGAAAATAAGCTCGGCAGTAATAGGAGTGTTTTTGCTCTTTGCCGTGGGGCTAGGTATTTACTGGAGTGACGAACCAGCAATTTGGGACGTGAAACGCACTACAGAACAGGATGCTGCGGCTATGGGCAGGCAACCCGCCGTGGGTTTTGCCACCACCACTACCCTGATTCGTCTTACCGAGTTATTGCTCGAAAAGCCCGGTGGCTATTTAACTAACGACATTGCGCCACCAGGACTGTGGATGGATAACATGCCTAACTGGGAGTATGGCGTGCTGGTGCAAATTCGAGATATGACTCGCGCATTACGCAAAGACATTGCCCGTTCCCAGTCCACCTCCCGTGAGGATGTGGATTTATCCACGGCAGAACCACAGCTGCACTTTGATAGCGACAGTTTTTGGTTTCCTTCTACGGAATCGGAATATCGGCGTGGTATTCAATATCTGAAGGCATATCAGGCCCGTCTGGTGGATGAAGATGTGAGCAATGCCCAGTTCTATGCCCGTGCCGATAACCTGCGTAACTGGCTGGCGGATGTGGAAACCCGTTTGGGTAGCTTGTCGCAAAAGCTCAGCGCCAGTGTGGGTAAGGAGCAGTTAAATATTGATTTGGCAGGCGATACTGCCGCCAAACAATCCACCAAGGCACCAAAAGAGCTGATTGTGAAAACACCTTATCTGCAAATTGACGACGTGTTTTACGAGGCCCGCGGCGCTTCCTATGCCCTTATCCACCTTCTAAGAGCTATTGAAGTGGATTTTAAAGACGTATTGGAAAAGAAAAACGCCATGGTAAGCATGCAGCAAATTGTGCGTGAGTTGGAAGCGTCTCAACAGCCGGTTATGAGCCCGGTAATTTTAAATGGCTCTGGTTTTGGTTTGTTTGCTAACCATTCTTTGGTTATGGCGAACTATATCTCTCGTGCTAACGCGGCCATTATTGATCTGCGTCGTTTGTTAGAGCAGGGCTAACGGCCCAGTCAATGGCGTCGTACAGCATCCAAAGCTTTCGGCAACGCTCTGGGGTAACTTGGGAAAAATAATTAAGTTTCCCCAGCAAGTGTTGTTGAAAGTTGGGATGGTTATTTCGATTCTGTGTAGCAGGGCTATGGCGCACACAATTCATTAAAACCGCTTCTAACTGTTTTAATGCTTTTCTATTGATGTTCAGCTTTTCGTTAACCACTATCCCGGTAATCTGTTGTCGCTGGGCTTGGGACATCACACGGGTTTTTCGGTTGTTTAAAGCAAACCCTTCTTGTTTCACCACGTTTCTTACTACACCCAACAATGATTTGACAGAGTGGGTGTCCGGCTCATCGTGGGAAAAAGCCAAATCATCTGCATAGCGGCTGTATTCAAAACCCAATGATTGGGCTGCACCCTGTAAGCGACAATCCAAATAGTACGCACACAGATTCGCTAAACCAGGAGAGGAGGGGGCGCCCTGGGGCAAGTGTGGTAGGCGGTGCAGCTTTCGGGTGTTAACACAGTGTAGTTTGCGAATTTCGCTCTCCAGGGTACGGTTTAAACATAACCCCGTAAGCGCTTTGCTCACGCTAGCCTGGTAGCCCAAGGATTGGAAGAATCGCACAACCCTCCCGGCACTTATGGAAAGGAAAAAACTCTGCAAATCCATCGCTACCACTATGGATTTGTTCACGTGGTTCTGGCAGTGAGAAAGAGTGGATCGATCTTTCACAAAACCATGTGCAGCAGGGTGGACAGGTATTTTCGTTAAAATCTGTTTATGGATTTTTTGTTGAATCCATTTCAGTTTGGCTTTTGGCGTTTCTAAAATTCTCAGGTCGCCATTGGATTTTTTTATAGCGTGGTAGTGATAATGCCGCAGTTTCGTTTCTTCGAGCTTTGAAGTTTTATAGCGCTGGCTGAACCAATCCAAATCGCCCGGCGATAGTTGGCACCAGTGGGCAAGCTGGCTTAGGTCAGAAAAGTTTGGTAACTGCCATTCTGTAATGCGTGACGACGTGTTTTCTTGTTGTGCTTGCCACGGCTGTACAGGCCACCGAACAATACGCAATTTCCCTTGTTGGCGTAAAGAATAGAATTCAGGGCTTTGTTCTAGCCACTCACATAAACGCTGTAGTGCTCGAGTGTCCAATAATTGAAAATCAAACTGTGAAACAATTTCACGAGCTAAAGGCGCTGCTGACGGCGCATTAATATTCAGGCACCCACTGATGCTGTTAGTAATGCCACGTTCAGTGTGGTTACCAATTAAAATAGACTCAGCTAACTGTTGGATCAGTAAACGTCGATAACTCATTTTAAATACGAATAGAAATAAAAGGCTCCGACATCAGCCGCAAGTGCCGGCAGGAGCTCCGTGCGTGAAGCGCACCGAGCATCCTGTCAATGTCATATACAGATTGATTCAAACCCTGAAGTAACCTCAGAGCGGTAAATCAAAAACCATTACTGATTTTGGTTCACCATTAACCTGATGTCGGAGTGCTCTGATATAATCAGCGCGCACCTATAGTGACACCCCATTCCATTTTGAATCAAGCAATAACGCTGGCATTTAGCAATCCCGCACTAGCAGTCGGGTTCTTATGGCACGCTTCTTGTTTTCTTAAATCAATAAATTATTGGTGATCACCAAGATTAAGCACTCTGTGCTGAATTTTGCACCGTGCTAATGCATGAATTTTTCTTACGGGTATGGAATTGCACTAGCATGAGGCGGAATAAAAATCAGGTGAATTTCTTATCGCACTATATTGATGCCCGTAAAGAGTAGAGAGGAACCAAAAAGATGCTTTTTGGCCGACAGGATCGGAAGAAAATCAAGATACTGGACAAGCAGGTTCAGGAGTGGAAGTACACAACTTGTGGTTATTGTTCTACCGGTTGCTCCATCGAGGTGGGGCTGGATAAAGAAGGTAAAGCAGTGGCAACCCGAGGCGTGGCCACTGCCGATGTAAACCGGGGCAAGCTGTGTATTAAAGGTATTTTTGAGCACGAGCTGTTTGAAGCTGCGGGTCGTGGCACTACGCCTATTATGCGTGATAAGCCTTGGGAGCCCTGGCAGCAAACCAACTGGGATACTGCTTTCGACAAGATGGCCAGCGAAATCAAGCGCATCCAGGATAGCTATGGACGTGATTCATTTGCCGTGGTGTCTACCGGTCAGATCATGACGGAAGAGTTCTACACCCTGGGCAAGCTAGTGCGTGGCTGCATCGGCACCAATAACTACGATGGCAACACCACTTTGTGTATGGCGTCGGCAGTGTCTGGCTACAAGCGTTCGTTTGGCTCCGATGGCCCTCCTGGTTGCTACGAAGATTTCGAGCACACTGACTGTATGATTGCCTGGGGTTCGAACCTTCCCGAGCAGCATCCCGTTATTTACTGGCGATTAAAAGAAGCACTAGAAAAGCGCAAATTTCCATTAATAGTGGTTGATCCTCGTGTCACCATGTTTGCACAGTTTGCCGACATTCATCTTCCGATCACACCAGGCACCGATGTTGTGCTTCAGAACGCCTTAATGCACGTCATTTTGGCAGAAGGGTTAGAAGATCGCGAATACATAAATGCCCATACCAACGGCATTGAAGAAGTCGAAGCGCTGGTAAAAGATTACGATCCAATTACCGCCTCCCGCATTTGCGGTATCGATGAAGATACCATTCGCAACGTGGCCCGTTTGTACGCCAAGTCCAACGCGGCTATGAGTATTTGGACCATGGGCATCAACCAAAGCACCCACGGTTCTGACGGTGTGGTGGGTATCAACAACCTTAACCTGATTACCGGCAACATCGGTAAGCCAGGCGGCACCAGCCTTTCGATTACGGGTCAGTGTAATGCCATGGGTACTCGGGAATGGTCGTCCTGTTCTGGTTTGCCAGGTTATCGTTATCTGGAAAACGAAGCCCATCGTAAAGAAATCGCTGATTTCTGGGGTATCGAAGAAGATTTCTTCCCCACCCAACGCGGCATGTTTATGACCGATATCTTGCCCGCCATTGAGACCGGGCAGATAAAAGGTTTGTGGTTGGTGGCTACCAATCCAATGACCTCCATGCCTAACACCTCTCGTATTCGTAAGACGCTTGAGAAGTTGGAGTTCCTGGTGGTACAGGATGCCTATCAGGACGTGGAAACCAATCAGTATTCCCACATGTTTTTACCCGCAGCGGTATGGGCAGAAAAAACCGGTTGCTTCACTAACACTGAGCGCCGTGTAAACCTGATCCGCCCAGTAGTAAAGCCTTATGCTGATTCCAAGCCAGACTTCTGGATTTTTAGTGAGTTGGCCAAGCGTTTTGAAAACGGTAAGAAAATCAATTTTCCAGAAACACCTGAAGGTGCTTTCGAAGAAATGAAACAGCTTTCCAAAGGCGCTGGTCGTACTTTGGATATTTCTGGCATGAGCCACGACTTGATTGAACAGTCCCGTGGAATTCAATGGCCCTATCGCGAAGGTATGGAAGGGGGTAAAGGTGATCAGCGTCTATATAGTGACGGCGTGTTCCAATACGCAGATGGCAAAGCCAAGCTAATTCCGCTGCCGTTTATTGATAATAACGAACGTCCCTGCGACGACTTCCCGTTCTGGATGAACAGTGGGCGTGTGGTGGAGCACTTCCACACTCGCACACGAACCGGCAAATTGGGTAACCTGAATAAGTTCAGCCCCACGCCCTATATGGAAATGAACCCCGATGCCGCCGCCGAGCTGGGCATTAAACACCAAAGCTATGTGCGTATTGTATCGCGCCGTGGTGATGCGGTGGTTATGGTGCAGCTTACCCAGCGCGTGCCACACAATATGGTATTTATTCCATTCCATTTCCATGACTGCGTAAACCGCGTGTCATTGGGTCTGTTAGACCCTCACTCCCGACAACCTGCCTTTAAGCAATGTGCGATTCGTATTGAACCGGTAGACCAAAAACAGGCAGCTAAATTGAATGCGCAGCGTAGGGCGTTTTAGGAGCAGAAAATGTTAAGTGTATTACGATCCATTCGAGATAGATTAGATCAGATCGGTGCTGAACCCGATCCCGTATATGACGAACCCAAGCCCACTTGGGAGGTTCGCCCTGGCGAGCAAAACTACGCCAAGTTGTTTGACCCTACGGCGAAAGAAGTTAACCAGTGGGGTAAGAAGATTGATCTGTTGGATTTGAGCGGCAATGCCCCTGTGGAGCACCGTTCTTTGAAAATCAATCAAAACCCCAAGGTGGGTGAAAACCCCAACCGCTACAAGCAGCATGGCTTTCACTTCACAGCCGATAACTGTATTGGGTGTCATGCCTGTGAAGCCGCTTGTAGTGAAAAGAACGGAAACCCTGCTCATATCAGCTTCCGCTCGGTAGGTTATGTGGAAGGGGGCAGTTACCCTGATTACAAGCGCATGAACATTTCCATGGCCTGTAACCACTGTGATGATCCAGTGTGCTTGAAAGGTTGCCCAACTCGTGCCTATACCAAGCACGAAGAATACGGTGCGGTGTTGCAAGATCCGGACACTTGTTTTGGCTGCGGTTATTGCACCTGGGTGTGCCCCTACAACGCGCCACAACTGGACCCTATTCAAGGTCAGGTTTCCAAATGCAACATGTGTGTGGATCGTTTGGAAGAAGGTTTGAAACCGGCTTGTGTATCAGCGTGCTTGGGTAATGCGTTGAACTTTGGTGTTATTGAAAA
>JBFKSL010000096.1:0-10931 GCA_041626995.1 Ketobacter sp.
CACCGCTACACCCGCCGTAGGTAAATTTTCAATATGTTCAGCTGTTAAATAATTTATGGCTTCGGTAAAACCGGGGTTATGGCCAAACAGCGCTACGGTGTGATGCTCTTCCGGCAGCATTTGCACCACTTCCAAAACATCGGGCACCGATGCTTCATACAAACACTCGCTTAGCTGTATCTGTTCAACAGGATAACGCAAATACTCTGAAAAAATTCGTGCTGTGGTGAGCGCACGAGTGGCATAGCTGGTAACAATAAAACTGGGTTTATATGGCTGGCGGGAAAATCTTTCCGCCATTACCGGGCCATCACGTCGCCCTCTTCCATTAAGCGGCCGCTCAAAATCTTCCAAGCCATGATGCTTCCAACTGGATTTTGAATGTCGTATCAGCACTAAAATTTTCATAATCTTCCTTTAATGACTAACCGGGTTATGGGTTTGGGAAAATAATTGCTGAAAATAATGTTGGCAACGTTCCTTATCTGCCCTTTTTTGTTCTACTAACCAGCTAAGCATAAGCGTTGCTGCGCTTTCCAGCTCTTGAATATGGCTGGTTTTTTTATTTAATAATTTATTGAGTGCACGCTCTAGTTCACAGCGATCATGAAACTGCCCCAACAATTCGGCCAGGGCTTTTATTTCCGTAACATAGGGCTTCACTATAGGCGTTTTTTTGTAGGGTGACAATTGCACCTGGTAGAGATAATACTTCACCCACTTTCTGCATTGGTGATAAAGCTCATCTTCATCCAACGACTCAGCATCAAAAGCCAATTTACGGGCTTTTTGATAACTGTGTTCCAAACCCTGTTCAAAATCGGGCTGCCGCTTGGGTCGAATTTTTTTCTGCCAGGTTTCAGCAATAGTGTGTAAAGCTTTATGCAAATCAAGCGCTGGCGGGGCACTGTGTATGTTCTGATGTTTACCAGCGTAATACTGCAGTAAAGGCTTCACATTGTGTAATTCTTCCGCACTGTAGACCTCTACCAATGCGCACAAAGTTGCATACATTACATGAGCATCTCGCGCTCCAGAAAACGCATCCGCCACTCGCTTGATCTTTTGCTCTACCGATTTGATCGCATTTTTTCCGCAATAGGGGCGATATAACTGCACTAACGCGCGCAGCTTTTTGGTGTTCACACGCAGTTGGTGGATTTGTTCAGGAGTGAACTGTTGGTTGGTTGCAGAATTTTGTTCGGCTAGATCAAAGCTGCGGGCAAGTATCTTTTGCCCTGCTCTTAAGATGGCATCCTGTTTAGCGCTGTATTTACTCATGCAGAGGATTGTAACCCAATCCCCTGCCATTAGTACCCGCTAACGGATGACGTTTTGATGACAAATGCTTACTGAATACCGTACTGACCCCGGTAGGCTTTTACTTTTTCCAGGTAGGTCGCAAATTGTTGTGAGCCCGCAGCATTTTCTTCCAGGTATCCAATTAATTGGTTCAAATTGATAATACTGATCACAGGAATATTAAAGTCGCGCTCCACTTCTTGAATGGCAGACAACTCACCTTTGCCTTTTTCCTGACGATCCAATGCCACCACAACCCCCGCGGGTTTGGCTTCCGTGTTGGCCAATATGTCCATCACTTCTCGAATAGCAGTACCTGCGGTGATTACATCATCAATAATCAACACCTGACCTTGCAGGGGTGCGCCCACCAAGCTGCCGCCCTCACCGTGGGCTTTGGCTTCTTTGCGGTTGAAACACCAGGGTTTGTCCTGACCGTGATGCTCGGCCAAGGCCACAGCAGTCGCCGAAGCGATAGGAATACCTTTGTAGGCGGGACCAAATAGTACGTCGTATTCCACAGCTGCATCCATGATGGCTTCGGCATAGAACCGACCCAGTTTTGCCAGGGCCAAACCTGAATTGAATAAACCGGCGTTAAAGAAGTAGGGGCTCACGCGACCGGACTTTAAGGTGAACTCACCAAAACGCAGCACATCCAGTTGCAGAGCAAATTCAATAAACTCGCGCTGGTAGGGCTTCAACATGACTTACCACCCCAAAGCTTTCTGTTGCATTTGGAACAGTTCCTTAATGCCTTTATCTGCCAGATCCATCATGGCGTCCATCTCTTCGCGCTTAAAGGGTTCGCCTTCGGCTGTACCTTGCACTTCCACCAGGCCACCGTGCTGGGTCATCACCACGTTCATGTCGGTTTCGGCACCTGAATCCTCAGGGTAATCCAAATCCAACACCGGAGTGCCTTTATAAACGCCCACAGAAACGGAGGCCACTAAGCGCTTGAGTGGGTCTTGCTTCACTTTGCCGCTGTTAAGCAAATGAGTCAGCGCATCCACCAAGGCTACGCAGGCGCCTGTAATAGAAGCCGTACGGGTGCCACCATCGGCTTGAATTACATCGCAATCCAAGTAGATCGTGTTTTCTCCCAGCAGCTTCAAATCTACCGCAGCACGCAGGGAGCGAGCGATAAGGCGTTGAATTTCCAAGGTACGGCCACCTTGCTTGCCACGGGCCGCTTCACGACCATTACGAGTGCCGGTGGCACGCGGCAACATGCCATATTCTGCTGTTACCCAGCCCTGCCCCTTACCCTTGAGGAAGCGTGGCACACCATCTTCCACGCTGGCGGTACAGATCACCTTGGTGTTACCAAAGCGCACGAGTACTGAGCCTTCTGCATGGCAGGTATAGTCTCTGGTGATTTCCACTTCACGCATTTGGTCCGGTTGGCGTCCACTGGGTCGCATGGTTGGCTCCTTTATGGTCAATTTCTTCGATTAAGCTTAATGAAAAGCGCTTCTGCGCAGCACCTTGTAGGGGCGCACAGTATACTCAAAAACGCGCGTTAATTTGGAACAATTCCACCCAATCTGCCCCAATTCCTCCACCAGTTACTATACTTACTTAACTGCCTGGCATTTCGCCACCACTCCTGGAGAAAGCATGCGTTATATTCTGACGGGACTGTTCTGTTGCCTATTCCTGTCGCCAAGCTTTGCAGCCAGCATGGACGTTAGCACAATCGAAGGCGATGTATCTCTTAGCCCCTACGCAGAGTATGTACTCACTTCACGTACTGATTCGTTTAGCGCTCCCCCAGAAAACGTCCAATTTTCAAGCGTTTCCGAAACCGGTTCTATGAACTTTGGCTTTAGTTCTCAGCGGCTTTGGCTTCGCTTTACCCTGCGGAATTCAGGCGATTTATATACAGAACGCTATTTAAATATTCGCTATCCACTATTGGATCAGGTCAGACTTTATCGGCTCGCCCCTGACGGTAAACTTGAGCTAGCGGCCAGTCCCCAGGGGCGCCTGAACTCCGCCACAACCCCGGATCACGGGTTGCCGTCTCGGTTTTTTGCACTGCCCATTCATCTGGCGGCTGATGAAACCAGCACTTTTTACCTGAGCATTGAAAGTGAAGACTCACTGGCAATACCACTATTCCTTTCAACCGAACAATCTCTACAAAACACCATCTATTGGGACGCCATGGGGCTAATGGCCTATTTTGGCCCAGTGATTACCAATATTCTGTTCGCCCTGTTTATGCTGGTGCAATTAAGGGATCGGGAAATTCTGTTCTATACCGCCTGCTTAACCACCAATCACTTGATCTATTTTGCCCTTATGGAACGGGTGCCCTATGCCCTGTTCGGTTGGGATAGTGTCTTTATCAACCGAGACATAATTGCCATCAATGTGTGTATTTCCATATTGATGTTTACCCTATTCGCGCGGGAATTCCTTAATTTGCGCGAAGCCATGCCCAAGGCTTATCGGCAATCTCACTGGATGGTGGGGTTGATGTTGGTCACCACACTGCTGTCTGCCGCGCTACCTCACTTCTATGCCATTACAGTTTCGTCGATAAGCTGCATGGCAGTCGCCATTTTCTATTGCGTTGTGGTGAGCCAGATGATGGCACGCAAACTACCCAACACCGGCCGTTTTATTACCGCCTGGGGTTTTGGTCTGCTGGGTGCCATGATCTACGCCTTAAAAGTATGGAACCTGGTGCCGGTGAACTTCTTTACTGAATACGCCTGGCACATGGGGTCGTTAGTGGAAGCCATTTTATTTTCCCTTTCCATCGCCAACCGCGCCGCAGAAGAGCGCCAACACAAACTAGAGGCCCAAGGCGAACTCATCGCTAAAGAGCAGGCGTTACGTGCCACCCAGGAAAAACTGTTGCAGGCGGAATCTGATGCCAAACATGAATTGGAGCGCGAAGTAAAAGCCCGCACACAGGACTTGTCTCGTCTGCTTTCCCGGTTGGAATCGGAAAACAAATGGTTGGAAGAACTGTCCATCAACGACAGCCTTACCCAGGTACGCAATCGACGTTTCTTCGATGATATGTTGCAACAAATGTGGAAAGAAGCGAGCGAGCAACAGGAACCCATTAGCATCATGTTGTTGGACATCGATCACTTTAAGCAGGTAAACGATCAATACGGCCACTTAGCAGGAGACGTTTGCCTGCAGCAGGTGGCAGAACAACTGCGCCATTGCATTACCCGGTCGGGTGATGTGATATGCCGCTATGGAGGCGAAGAGTTTGTGGTACTGCTGCCACAAACTAGCGTGGAACAAGCCACGGGCTTAGCAGAAAAAGTACGTAAACGTATTGCTGACACTCTGATTAATGCGGAAGGCCATGAGTTTCATGTTACCTCAAGTTTTGGCGTAGGCGGTTGTATCCCTTCCACAAAGGATGACGCCCTTCAGCTTGTCAGCCAGTGCGATCAAGCACTTTATGCATCTAAAGAGGCAGGGCGCAACCGAGTAACCCCCATACCCGATCAGCCTGAACACCTACTCACCCCTCTCACCAGAATAGGGTAGAATGAACAGCCATCTATCCATTTCGGTCATTTAGGAGCACATTATGACGCGCAGCATGACGGCTTTCAGCCGCAAGGAATTAAAAGCCCCCTGGGGAACCCTGTCGTGGGAGCTGCGCTCGGTAAACCATCGCTACCTAGAAATTTCTCCCCGCTTGCCCGAAACCCTGCGCGATCTGGAAAACCCAGTACGCGAAAAACTGCGCAAAGCGCTCAGTCGCGGCAAGGTAGAATGTACCCTGAAGCTAAAGGGCGAAGACGCCGCGCCCGGCGACTTGGAAATTAACGAAACCTACGTAAAACAACTGTTGGACGCAGCCCATAAAATCAGCGCCATTACCGGAGATACCGGCAGCTTGTCAGTAGCCATGCTGTTAAACACCCCCGGCGTAGTGCAAACACCGGAAACCGATCAATCGGAAATTCAACAGGCGGCATTGTCGTTGCTAGAAGATGCGTTGAAAGAGTTTTTGGAACACCGCGAGCGTGAAGGCGAAGGTTTAAAAAACATCATTCAGGATCGCTTAGATAAGATAGAAGAACAAGTAAAAGTAGTACGACAGCATATTCCTGAAATTCTGACAGCACAGAAAGAAAAGCTATTGGCCAAACTGGAAGAGATCACTGCCAATGTGGATCAAGACCGATTGGAACAAGAGATCGTTTATGTGGCGCAGAAAACCGATGTAGATGAAGAACTGGATCGGCTTGAAACTCATGTTAAAGAAGTACGCCGCAATTTAAAACAAGGCGGTTCAGTGGGCAGGCGATTGGACTTTTTAATGCAAGAACTCAATCGAGAAGCCAATACTTTAGGGTCAAAATCCATTAACACCTTAACGACCCAGGCAGCTGTGGAACTGAAAGTTCTGATTGAGCAAATGCGAGAGCAGATTCAGAATATTGAGTAATTGGACATTGAAAAATTTGTTCACCGCGAATACAAAGAACCCTAGAACCAAAAACAACTGAAGGCAGCAACTCTATTATGAAAAAAGTCATTTCAATCATTTTCACCAGCTTCATCATGACAGCCATCAGCGCTTGCTCCCCAGAAGTAGGCAGCGATGCCTGGTGTGCAGACATGAAAGAAAAACCCAAAGGAGATTGGACCGCAAACGAAGCCAGTGATTACGCAAAACATTGCATGTTTAAGTAAGTAAACTAATCGATTTCATTGTTAAGGCCCATTACACCTTCCCGCCCCGTAACAACCGTTTTTGCCTATTTACCCCATTCCCATAGCCAGCCCTGGCGCTATTATAACCAATAAGAACCAGCAAGTTCTAAAACTGCTCACAACACAAAGAAAATAAAATCAGCTGCTATCCAAATAACAATTCTAAGTATTAATGGGGGCCACCGTGGCAAATCCACAATTTCATACTGTATTCCGTTGGGCTGCATGTGCACTTTGTATCAGCACCATTCCACTTACCTGGGCGGGTTCACGCTATCCAAATGATCCGTTCTCCTGGCAATACGAGCCCATGGAAGCCGATGAAATCGGCACCACCAAAGGCCAGATGCAATTTTCGATTTTGGGCTCTTTGGTCATTTCCAGCAGCCATGATAACGATTATTTAGCTGGCAAACTCAGTAATGATTACATGCTAAACGAATACGGCGCATTGCGTTTCTCTCTTGCAGGTGACCTGTTTGAAGCCGATGGCTCCGGTTTAGAACACCGCCTCAGTTCATTTCGTTTTGGCTCTTCCTGGCATTTAAACCCCTATCGCGCCATAGACATCGGCACCTATGTGGACGCGGGCGTTGCCATCGTGGATATGCTGGATGGCAAGAGCGGTGACAAAGCACCGGAAGTTACTCTCGGTGGATTCTTAATATACCACCTGGATAGCGCCTTCTTCGTTCGTGCTGAAATGGATCGCACGTGGTGCAACATAGAAATCAACGGCATTGAAACCAAACAACACAGAACGGCCATGTCGCTGGGCCTGGGAATGGCGTTTTAATCATGAAGATGAAACCGCGCATACTCGTTATCGGTTCCGGCCCAGCCGGTTTGGGAGCTGCCGCCCGCTTACTAGAGCGGGCAGGGCAAAATATTGATGTAACCGTGATGCATATGGGTCATCAATTAGGGGGCAAAGCGGCCGGCTTTCGGCGCAAAGATGGCCGCGAGTACGAGCACGGTTGGCACATGATTGTTGGCTTTTACAAAAACATGAAAGGCCTAATGAAGCGCGCCGGCATTGATTTGAATAAAACCCTATTGAGCATGGGCGGCTACGGCCACATGTTCGATATCAAAGAAAAAACTCTACACACCATTGGCGGCGACAGTGTATTCGATGTGGCAAAACAGTTCATCACTCTACCCGCTTTAAGTTTTTCTGAGCGCATGAACTTCAACCGAGTGATGAGCGAAGCCTACATGCTCACCCTACGTGACGTGGAAGATATTAAACGCTACGACGACCAATGTTTTACTTCTTGGTGTATTGAGCGCGGCATGCGGCCCCATGTGGCACACAACCTTCCAATGTTGCGTTTTTTCCGCGAAGCCTATTTTAATTACCCAGGGGAAATTAGTGCGTATCATTTGCTGCAAAGTTTTCGTCTGATGGGTAGCTTGGACATGAATAATGCAACCCAATACGTATTACCCGGCGATTACACATCCGTTGTATGGAACCCCATTGGTGAATACATCAAGCGCATGGGCGGAAGCTTTATACCTTACACCAAAGCTTTAAATTGGCACTATGCCGAACGCCGAATCACCGGCGTGGAAATTGCCCGACCCGATCCTGCTGGTCACGGGTTTGGCATGACAAGCTGGCCCCAAGGCGAATTGCCCATACAAGACAACACCCGAAAAATTTATATGGATTTTGATTACGTAATTTCCACCATTCCAAACGCGGTGTTTTGTAAAATGAATCGCGACAATAAAGCCATGTGGGAATCCCCTTTCTTCAGTCGCATGAAAAATATTCGTAGCGCATCTACCGTGTCTATGACAGTGGTTACCCGTAAACCCGTAGGCGAATTTCCAGGCCCCGTGTTTGGTTTACCCGCACCACTGGGCATCTGCACCAACATGAAACCCTATTGGACAAAATTCCGTGACGACCCTGAAGTAGGATCTGTTTTAGCATTTGTTGGCCAAGAACGAGGCTTTGAAAACTGGACTAACGAAGAAATTATGGAATTCACGCTGGATAACTTCTCCAACATTCAAGGTTACGGCAATATTCGTCGCGCTGAAATTTTGGATGTAGAAATTCATCGTAACGTGTCGGATCATTCCAGATTGTTTGACTGTGAACCCGGCGTGCAAAAGTTTCGTCCTGGCAACCAAACACCGTTCCACAATTTATTCTTGGCCGGCGATTGGGTTCGCAATGAAGTGGATGTGGTGTGCATGGAAGGAGCCATCACCTCCGGCCAAGAAGCAGCGGACATGTTATTGCGGCAGATGAACTCCTATGATCACGCACTTTACCAAACCACCCAACCTGCTTAATTGATGAAGTGTTAATAAGGAAGCAGACAGCATGAACAATGACCCATTTGCACCGGAATCCGATCCGGATTTTCATTTATTTCAAACTAAGCCTAGTCAAGACAAAACGACAGAAGGCGCCCCTTGCCACTGTAACAACCAAACCCAAAACTTGAATCGGCGCCAATTTCTGGCCACCGCCAGCAGTCTAAGTTTATTGCCTATGGCAGCCACTGCCGAAAGCTTTATCCCTTGTATTCAAGACACCCAAAAAATAAAACGCTGCCATCATCGCTTTTGCAAAAACTTTGGTGGTGGACGCGAATATTATGACCGCTTGTAGCCTGTCTGGTTATTTAACAACCAAGCCCAGTTTAAAATCGATTCTTCTTTCATCTTTTGGCCGTTTTACAACCATTTAGACCATCATTTTTTTAACACTTGGTGGTAAGCTGGTATCCAGTTGAATTTCCCATAAGGGTTTACTTAGGTACCACTATGAAAAGCGCGTCTTCTCCATTAAAACTGTTGTTCTTGTTTTTAGTTGCATTCTCTTTCAGCGCGGCCGCCCAAGCGGGCAAAGCCCACAAACACCTAAACGTGAATCCATTAATATTTGTTCACGGCGGCGCTGGGTCAGCATCACAATTTGAGTCTCAGGCCATGCGCTTAACCAGCAACGGTTACCCGCAACAGCATCTATTTGCGTTGGAATACGATTCATCTTTTCGTACAGAAACGATGGCCACAGTGCATGAGCGTTTGGATGCCTTAGTGACAGAAGCCATGGAGAAAACCGGCGCTGGAAAAGTGGATGTGATGGGACACTCCTTGGGCACCTTAGTATTAAACAACTACCTAATCAGCTCGGTGGAACGTGCCGCCAACATTGCCCATTATATCAATTTGGATGGTTACTCCTCCTCTACACAACCCGGCGGTGTGCCCACATTAGCCCTGTGGGCAGAAATTGGCGAAGGTGGCAGTGTAGGCGGTGCTATAAATGAAACCATTGCTGGCCAAACCCATGTTGAGACCGCTACATCGGCGGAGTCTTTCTATCATATTTACTCTTTTCTTACTGGGAAAAAGCCACGCACTACCGCTGTAAAACCTTCACGTAAACCCTTTCTTTCCATAGCCGGTCGCGCTGTTTTATTCCCCTTTAACACCGGCGTTGATGGTGCACGGGTAGACGTATACGAAGTAGACGGTCAGACCGGACAACGCATCCGCAATTTCCCCAAGGCCAGTTTTGAAATTGATGATAGCGGTGAATGGGGACCGTTTTATGGCTGGAAAGGTGCCTACTACGAATTTGTCATAGTGCGTGAAGGACAAGATCACCATGTCTACAAACAACCCTTTCTGCGGGATGACCATTTTGTGCGCTTGCTAACTTCACCAGTGGGCGGAGGTGTTTCTGCAAATGTAGATGTATCCGATCAGCAAACCAATTTAATCATCAGCCGCGACAAAGAGTTTTGGGGAGAAAGACCCCTGGGGAATGATATTTTAGCGATTAATGGCGTGAGCGTTATTAACGAAAGCAATAGTCCTTTTAGCAATCGCACCACAGCCATGTATTTTCATGATCAAGGCAGCGATCAGCAAAGTGATCTCAGCCAACCCATTCCCTATTTTCATAACCTGCCGTTTATCACGGGCAATGATTTATTTATTCCTTCCAGTGAACAAGCGGATAACAGCGTACGAATCACATTAATTCCTAGGGGCGAAAATGGAACCATGCAGGTATTGAATGTGCCCAATTGGCCTTCCACCAGTCATCGCATTACCATTTTGTTTAATGATTTTGTGCAGGGTGACAGCATTCCCTAATGCATCCACCAATTGCCCACCACTTGTATGGGTTCGCTGCTGAATTGCGGTGTAACCCATACCACCAGCCCCAGCCTTTGGCTATCTAATTGTGTTTTATCTGGTAGCTGCAAAGTGACGTTGTTTTTAAAATTCTGCTGTTGATACCACAACACCACAAAATCTTCTGCCAACGTTTTGTTCGTGTTTTCCCCCTTGTTAACCGGGGTTTGTAGATCAAAACCTAAAACCGCTGCATGAACCTGTAACTTTTCCGAATGCACATGCTCAAACTCGATCCGCATGTTTGACTCAAACACATTCACCAAAAGCCGCCCCTGTTTTTCGTGTACACCTGGCAAAGTGCGATCACGAAACCAACCACGCCACTCTCTACCATCCACAACAAAACCAGGGGTATAAACCGATTTCAGCGCGCCCTGCTTTTTATGCAGACGCTGGCGTTGTGCAAAGGAAGGCTGGGCAAATCGATCCTGCCAGCCGATCCAGTCCCAATAATCCACATGAAAAGCCACAGGTATCACCTCTTTCCAAAGACGTGGGCTCTGTTTCCACTGACTTAACCACCGGTCTGCAGGAGGACAACTGCTGCACCCTTGAGAAGTGTACAATTCAATGAGCTGCACCGACTGACCAGCACTGCGCATTTGCCACTGCGCCTGCGTTTGCGTTACAAACAACAAAATTCCAATACCAATCAACCATCTAACCAAACGATTGGCTGTCATGGCCCACTCCTATTACCACCTGTGCTCTTAAATTAGAGGTGGAAAATTGCCGCTTGTTAC
>JBFKSL010000097.1:0-10929 GCA_041626995.1 Ketobacter sp.
GCGGCGGAGGCATGGCGGCGGGTATTAGTGGTGCCTTGATTGGCGGTTGGTGGGTGCCGCGTTTGGGGCGGGTAAAGGCACTGGTGGGTTTTGGGGTGTTGCAGGCGTTGAGTTTGCTGGGTTACTGGTGGTTGTCAGTGTCGCCAATGCAAATCGATGCGGTGTTAGTGGTCACCGTGATAGAGCACTTTGTTGGGGGCATGACGGCGGCGGCCTTGTTTACGTTGATGATGGATGCCTGTCGGCACCCACTTGCTGGAACCGACTACACTATTCAGGCAAGTATACAGGTTATGATGGCGGGTGCGATGCATACTGTGAGTGGTTTTAGTGCTAAGTGGTTTGGCTACGAAGTGCACTTTTTAATGGCCTTCGCTTTGGGTACCATTGCGCTTCTGCCCATCGCGTTATGGTTGCGCACTGTGCCTGAAATTCAGCAGCAAGCTTGGCACTTATCTAAACCCTGAAGGAAGCCTGTATGTCCATTGAAATTCAACACCATTTTGATGCCAGTGGTTTAATGTGTCCCGAGCCGATCATGATGTTGCACGGCAAAGTGCGCAACATGGCAGAAGGAGAGGTGTTGGAAGTGATCGCAACGGACCCTGCCACTGAGCGAGATATTCCTAAATTTTGTCAATTTCTTGGGCATGAATTGTTAAGTGTCGAAACTAAAGAAGGAAAATATATCTATTTAATTAAAAAGAAATCAGGTTAATGTCGAGCTAAATAGAGTATTTTGATAAAACTATAAATAAATAATTTGGTAAGCTAGTAAAAATACAAATTATATCAATAAAAATGACGATCCTTAAAACGGACTGCCCTGGGGACGTGAAAAATTGGAACAGACCTATTTCAAATTCAGTATGTTTCGTACCATTTTTGCGATGCTTGTTTGCACAGCGTTCTTGGTGGGTTGTGGTGGCGGGTCAAGCTCCTCTACTGATTCCGATGATAGTGCTGATCGTGCAGTTGAAGAACCGGAAAACCCCGACGAGCCCCAGGATGAATTGCCTGATACCGACCCAGATCCCGACACTGATGAACCAAGTGAACCCATTACTGCCCCCCAGCTGAACTTTATCGAAACCCCTTATGGCCAGGTGGGTGAGGGCAGAATTATCGATAACGCCATTATTTTTCACGGTGTGGCGGAACCTAATTCTATTGTGAATCTGTCCCTTAATGGCGAGCACATGGGCTCCACCATCGCTAATATCGAAGGCGGCTGGATGTTGGATTTTCGCCAGGTGAATTTGCCTCCCGGCGCCTATAATGCCGAGCTTTCGTGTACTTCTAGAGAGGGCGTAGAGGCTCAATCGGAATCTTCGTTTCAATTTGTTTATGATCCTACTCCTCCAGGAGTGCCACAAATTCCAAGCTTGGTCAGTGATAGCGGTGTGCAGTCCAATGATGGCATCACCAATGTCGGTGATATCGTCTTGCAAGGCGTTGCGCCAGCCAACGTTCAGATTAGGATTTATCTGAATGGCCAGTTTATGGCCAGCACCGAAACCGATGAGCAGGGTAGCTGGCAGCATACTTTTGATGAGCCTCTCTCAGACGGTAGTTACCAGGTTGAAGTGAGTGCTGTGGATTACGGGCTTGAAAGTGCCCTCACGGATGCTTTGTCTGTGCAGGTGGATCAAGTGGTGCCGGTCGTGACGGGAACCTCGCCCGCTAATGGCGCCGCTTCAGTGTCGGTTGCCGAGTCGCTACAGTTATCATTCTCCGAACCGGTTTATCAGGGTATAGGCAATGTGACACTGCGTTATAGCGATCACAGCCTGGCGCGGCAGATTCCAGTTTCCAGCTCAGAAATAAGTGGTTGGGGCAGTTCATCCTTGCAGATCAACCTGAACCAAGATTTGGATTACAGTATGTCCTATTATGTTCAGCTTAACGCTGGCGCGGTTCGGGATATAGCCGGTAACAGGAATGGCGCTGCGATGGCTCCTGACTTTTGGGCGTTCTCCGCTGAGCCTGCGCCACCTCAAAATGGCGCAGTTCTCGCTTCGTCGCAACGTTTCTATTTGGATACCACCCCCAATGGCGCGGCTGTGCAAAACTCCGTTACCAATCAACCGGTTTTAATTCGCATTTCTGACCCGGCTATTATCGATTCGGTTCAGCCTGGTGCACCGGATATTCGCGTTTTGGATGATGACGGTGTAACTGAGCTGGCCTATGAAGTGAGCCGTTGGGATCAGAGCAACAATGTGGCGGAATTATGGGTGTTGGTGCCACAAGTAGATGGTAACAGCGATCAGGATTTCATCACTCTGATGTATAACGATATTGAGGATGGAAGCGTGGAAAATGGTGAGAACCCCGATGCAGTGTGGGTAGATTACGTTGGTGTTTACCATTTTGAAGAAGCAGATCAAGCCAGAGATTCTTCCATCTATGGCAATCATGGAATTGAACAAGGTAACGTGCGTAGCGTTTCCGGGTTTGTAGGCCGCGCTGTTTCTTTTACCAACAATGCTGCGTTTGCGGTGCCGTATTCTGCTTCATTAGATATGGCAGACCGAGCTTTTACGGTGGAGTCCTGGTACCAAAGCAACACCTGTGACACGACGATTTTATCTTCCCGTTTATCGCTGGATATGATTTCCCGGCACGATGGGCAGAGTGGCTGGGTAATGTCCACGGCCCACTTCATTTTGGATCTTTTTGTTATTCTAACCCGAGTGGATCGCGCCGGATTTGAAGTGGGGGATGAGTCCGGTAGCACTCGCACCATTGGTGGCTCGTTGCCTGGTGTGTTTATTGGGGATTGCGTGGAACATGTGGTGGCCAGCTATGATCCGCTGTTGGGCACCAGCCTGTACATTAACGGCACACTAAGAGCGCAGAATAATGATCGATATAACCTGGAGGCGGGACAGGTATTAACCTTCGGTGGCCACAACTCCTCCTATGATTTGTTGTTGGACGAAGTGCGAATTACTCGAAGCGTCATGAACGCAGATAAAATCCAACTGAATTATCAAAATCAGTTGGATTCCAGCAACTTTATTTATACGCGCTGAAGCTAATCAATTTTCAATGAGCATGGAGATGGCGGCCAATGCCTCCGGGTCTTGCTCTTTTATTTTGTTAGCAATGCGGTGTTGAAAAAAGTACTTAAACTCTGCTTGATCCTGGGCCGAATACAGGCAAGGGTCGCCCGGTAATACCGGCGTGGATTTCACCTTATCTTCATCCACCAGCATGGCATGCATGGTGCCATTAGACATCAAGCGCCAGCTCAACACTTCAATCAAAACAAAGGAACGAAAACCGTTATCCGTGAGTACCGCATGGGTGCCGATGGAATCGGGGATTTCCTGAATGATCTGATCGTTGGGCGTTTGTTCTATATGGTAAAACTTTTCCGCCAACTCCAGTTCCATAATCTTATGGCGGGGAGGCGTGTAGAAAATATCGTTGGTGCCTGGGTCGCGATAGCCTTCCCAGCGTCCATTAAGTGGGTCGTCAATTTCGGTGCAGGGAACAACCTGGTTCAGCCAGGGCACCATGCCCACCACTTCACCGGATTCTTTCAGTGCCCAACACACCACCTTGAGTGAATACAAACGGTCTGTAGACGTATCGTTGGTATATAACATTTCCAACCCGTCTAGCTCTGGTGCGACTCGAACAATGCGATCCTTCACATCGTCAACTGGACGTCCAGAAAACAGATCGATCACATTGGAACGGCTGTCCTGTGCCTGTGGCTTCATTCGATTACCCTCTTGGACTGGGCCGGGAATACCGTTACGCATGGTGATACACAGCCGAAGTCATCGTGGACGTTCTTATATTGCCTCAAACTAAGTATAGATGATGAAAATTAGACAGCTAGTATGGGACTAAGTTGGTTAGAACAAAGGAAATGGTTAGTTAGAGTGAAATGATTTAGGTAGCAGGATGAACACCCGCCAGCACAGCAGAACGGCTGCCACGGTCAGGCCTGCCACCAGCCCGAACCAAAAGCCTTCTGCATTCATTGCTGGTACAAACCAGTCGGTAAGGCCTAGTGTGTAACCAATAGGTAAGCCAATCACCCAATAGGCAATCACTGTGATTAGCATCGGCGCGGCAGTGTCTTTCATGCCACGAAGAATGCCGTTTGCGCCCACCTGCAAGCAGTCTGAAACCTGAAACACCGCGGCGAAAATCAGCAGGGTGCTAGCCATCTTAATCACGTCTAAATTGTCTGTGTAGATGGCGGCGATGGGGGTGCGCAACAGCGCCATAATGGCGCTGTTCACAATAGCAATCAGCAGAATGATAAAGAAGCCGCTTTTCACGCTGATTCGTAAACCGGGCATATTGGCCGCACCAATATTGTGTCCCACCCGAATGGTGAGGGCTAACGACAAACTCAACGGAATCATAAACATCATCGAGGCGGCATTCAGCGCTATCTGATGGCTCGCCACTAATTGTGCACCCACCCCTGCGATAAACAGGGAAACCACACCAAATAAGCTGGCTTCTGCAAAAATGGAGAGGCCAATGGGCAACCCCACTCGCATAATGGAAAAGATTTGGCCGCCATCAGGAAAACTGAACTGTTGGAACAGCCCGCTGTTCAGTTTCTTCTGCAAGAACCAGCAGTACGTCACCATGGTGGATAACATAAACCACATCACGATGCTTGTGGCCCATCCACACCCCACGCCGCCCAAAGCAGGCAAGCCCAGTTTGCCGTGTATCAATACATAATTGGTGGGAATGTTTAAGGTTAGGCCCGCGAGGCTCACCAACATTACTGGTCTGGTGTGTGAAAGCCCCTCGGTTAACCCGCGAAGCCCTAAAAACAGGGTAATGGCAGGGAAGCCCCAGGATAAACCGTCTAAATAGCCGAGAATCAGCGGTTTAATGGTGGCATCTACATCCATAAGGTTGAGTACCGGTTCCATAGAGCGCATCAGCACAAATCCCAATAGGCCCAGCGGCAATGCCAGCCATAAGCCCTGACGAACTACTTCTCCTACGGATTGGGTTTTGCCACTGCCATGGAGTTGCGCCACAAACGGTGTCAGCCCTAGCATGGTGCCAACCAAAAACAAATACACCGGCACCCAAATAGACGTGCCCACCGCCACAGCGGCAAGATCGTTGGAGCTCACCTGGCCAGACATCACCGTATCCACAAAGCCATTGGCCGTTTGTGCAAATTGCCCCACCACAATGGGCAGCGCCAATACAATAATGCGTTTGCATTCCAGCCAGAATGCAGAGTCCAATTTACTGCTCATAATTGAATAAGGTGAGTGGAAAGGCGAAGTAGTCTATCATGGCGCCGTAAAATATGGATACGAAACGAGAAGTATGACAAATTCGAATTCCACCCTAAGCCAGCACCGCTATGAAGACCTGATCGCCATCTTCAACAATTGTTTTCAGGACTCCCATAGCACCTGTTTAGTAAAAGGGGGCAACGAGCCCATCTACCTGCCAGCGGTTGATCTGCACAGCCATCATGAAATTCGGTTTGCCCATGGTTTTTACGCCAGTGCCTTGCATGAGTGCGCCCACTGGCTGATCGCAGGGGAGGAGAGGCGCAAGCTGGTGGACTTTGGTTATTGGTATGAACCCGATGGCCGCACTGCCCAGCAGCAACAGGCGTTTGAAAAGGTGGAAGTGAAACCGCAGGCGCTGGAATGGATACTCGCCGTGGCGGCGGGTTTTAAATTTCGGGTGAGTGTGGATAACCTCAGTGGAGAAGCCACCGATTCCGCCCCCTTCAAACAAGCAGTGCATCAGCAAGTGTTGGATTATTTGAAGCAGGGTATTCCAAAACGGGCCAATACCTTGCGCCTGGCCTTAAGCGATTTCTACGGCACCACCATCGACTTGCAGCCAAACCATTTCCCATTGGAATCTCTGTAAACCCGCCCTTCAATTTGACCCTACACCATACTGTGTTCTGGCCGGGTTTGCTGGCATAATGTAGCGCCCCTGGAGGCAGGGTGGCGGTTTAAGTCCGCTTCAGTTGTTACTAACCGTTTGAGGAAGATCATGCAATCACCAGCTCAACCTACCATGAAACCCAACAATCCCAACTTCTCATCTGGCCCATGTTCCAAACGTCCTGGCTACGATTTAAGCAAACTGGATGAGAGCTGTCTGGGCCGTTCTCATCGATCTTCCCTGGGCAAAAAACAGTTGAAGGACGTGTGCCTGGATACGGCCAAAGTATTGGGTTTGCCCGAAGGCTATAAAGTGGGTGTGGTGCCGGGTTCTGACACCGGAGCCGTGGAAATGGCGATGTGGTCATTGCTAGGGCCGCGTGGTGTTGATGTGCTGCAATGGGAATCCTTCGGTAAAGGCTGGCTCACCGACATCACCAAACAGCTTAAGCTGGAAAACGTTCGTGCCTTGGAAGCGGATTATGGCCAGCTGCCCAATTTGGCGGAAGTCGATTTTAACAACGACGTTGTGTTCACCTGGAACGGTACCACTTCTGGTGTGAAAGTGCCCAATGGTGATTGGATTGCCGATGACCGCGCTGGCTTGACCATTTGCGATGCCACCTCTGCCGTGTTTGCCATGGAAATGCCCTGGGAAAAGCTGGATGTGATTACCTTCTCCTGGCAAAAAGTGCTGGGCGGTGAAGGTGCCCACGGTATGTTGATTCTTAGCCCCCGTGCAGTGGAAAGGTTGGAAAGCTACACACCACCTTGGCCCATGCCTAAAATTTTTCGCTTAACCAAAGGCGGTAAATTAATCGATGGGATCTTTACTGGCGCTACTATTAACACGCCCTCAATGTTGTGTGTGTCCGATTACCTGGATGCGTTGAATTGGGTGCAAACCATCGGTGGAATTGACAGCGCCATTGCCAAATCTAAAGCCAACTTGGCGGTATTGGAAAGCTTCGTTGAGCGCAACGATTGGATCGACTTTTTAGCGGAAGACCCCGACACCCTGTCCAACACTAGCGTGTGTTTCATACTAAAGGCCGATGAGGATCAAATCAAAAAGATGACAACCCTGCTGCAAGAAGAGGGTGTGGCTTACGATATCGGCGCTTATCGGGATGCACCTCCAGGGCTGCGCATTTGGGCTGGTGCTACGGTGGAAGCCAGCGATCTGGAAGCACTATGTCCCTGGTTGGAATGGGCCTATGCAAAAGCCACTGCGTAAATCGCAGGGTAAGAACTTCTGCATCTAAGAATGAAAGGAATGACCAATATGTTTAAGATCAAAACCTATAACGCGATCTCGGTAAAAGGCTTGGAGCGTTTTAGTCGGGAAAAATACGAAGTAGCCAGTGAGCTGGGTCGTCCCGATGGTTATATTTTACGTAGCCACAAATTGCACAACGAAGAAGTGCCCGAATCCGTAAAAGCAGTGGCGCGAGCGGGTGCAGGTGTAAACAATATCCCAGTGGAAGACTACACCAAAAAAGGGATCGTAGTGTTTAACACGCCAGGTGCTAACGCCAATGCGGTTAAAGAACTGGTCATGGCGGGTTTGTTGCTCAGCTCCCGTGGCATCGTGCAGGGCATGAACTATGTTTCCACTTTAACGGAAATGGATGATGCAGCTGCCATGGGCAAACTGCTGGAAGCAGAAAAGAAACGCTTTGCTGGTAACGAACTGTATGGCAAAACCCTGGGGGTGGTTGGTCTGGGTGCCATCGGCTCCATGGTAGCGGAAATGGCGTTGGCCATGGGCATGGAAGTGGCGGGTTACGATCCAGCTCTTTCAGTGGAAGCGGCCTGGAGATTGCCAAGCCAGGTGATCCGTAAAGAGAACCTTCAGTCGTTGCTGTCCTGCTCAGACTTCATTACTTTGCATGTGCCTGCGTTGCCTGCCACTCAACACATGATCAATGCCGATGCACTTAAATCGGTTAAACAGGGTGCAGTACTGCTGAACTTTGCCCGTGATGCCATTGTGGATGCCGAGGCAGTTGTGGCCAGTCTGGATGAAAAGCAACTGGGTCAATACATTTGCGATTTCCCAGAGCCTTGCCTGATTGGGCGTGAAGATGTGATCGCCATGCCTCATATCGGCGCCAGCACAGCGGAAGCCGAAGAAAACTGCGCGGTAATGGCTGCCAATCAGCTGATGGACTTCCTCGAGAACGGAAACATAAAAAATTCTGTTAACTTCCCACCAGTGCAGATGTCGCGAGTGAGTGGTTATCGCATCACCTTCGCTAACGATAATGTATCGGGTGTATTGGGTCATGTATTAAGCGTTCTGGCAGATAATAATGTGAACGTTATCGACATGATGAACAAAAGTCGTGGCGATGTGGCCTATAATATTATCGACGTGGAACAAGAACCTTCCGAACAGGTAATGAGCGCCATCAAAGATGTGGAGCATGTTATTTCTGTTCGTGTATTGAGCTAAAAAATAACAGTTAAACATCAAAGCAAGCACAGGAGGTGGCACCATGACAGTGGTGGTTTTTGGTGGTAACGGATTTGTAGGCTGCAAAATCATGCAGCATTTGGTGGAAAGGGATATTCCTTGTACCAGCGTTTCCAGATCGGGCCATCGGCCAGTGCATTTGGAAAAAGAAAGCTGGGCAGATGAAGTAGAATGGGTAAAAGGGGACGCCAGCGCCCCTGACCCAGCCCTGTTTCAGGAGTGTAGCGCGGTAATTGCATTGGTGGGATCACCGCCAGTGCCTACCTTCAGCTCAGAGGCCTACAAGCAGCAGGTATACATGAATGGCGAAACCAATAAAAAAGCCATTGAAGCGGCTGCTAATGCCGGCGTGAAAAATTTGGTGTTGCTCAGTGCCGATGTGCCCCCAATGTTGCAAAAAGAAAGCTTTGGTTACTACGTTGGTAAACAAATGGCCTTTGAAGCAGCAAAGCATTTTGTAGAAGAAGACGAAACCCGTCATGCCAGCGTGCTGCGCCCATCCAGTATTTATGGTACTCGTCACACCAAGAACGGGCTCTCCATACCCTTAGCGCCGATTATGTATCCCATGCGGGTTATTATTTCTGCCATGCCAGAAACCGTGCGTAAGCATATGTTGCCTGTGCCCGTTTCTGTGGAGCAAGTAGCCTCGGTGGCGGTGGCTGCGGCTTTGAACCAGGCGCCGTCCAGCAACGGTTTTACCGTGTGGGAAAACGAAGCCATTGTTCACCAGGCAGCATGAATTTCATTGGATTTTATTGCACCAGGCTCATCATATACTGAACGGCAAAACGCACGTCCTGATCGCTTAGATCAGGATTGCCGCCTTTCGCTGGCATCATGTCATAGGCAAAACCGCTAATGGCGTGCTCCACAAGGGTGTCTTCCCCTTGTGGCAGGCGCTTCGCCCACATTTTCTTGTTTCCTAAAATGGGCGCACCATTAAGGCCCTGACCATGGCAGGCTATGCAGGTGGATTCCACCACTTTTTGTCCCTGTTGCAGGCTAGGGGAAAGCGGCCCGTTGCTTGAGTCGGGTGTGTCTTGCTGATTGCAACCTATTGAAAAGATAACAAAAGCGCTTAAAAGTAATCGCTTCACAGTGGCTTCTCCCTATGACCGTAAATGATTGATTCGTTAGGTGAAACCAGCAATATTCATACCACGGTCTGTGCAATTAATAGTCTGCTCAAACTCGAAAATAACGCCCAAAACATGGTAAAGTGGCAAAAAGCATAACAATAATAAAGTAGCGGAATCATAAGTATGCATTATGACGCCCAGATCCAAATGATCGTGAGCACCTTCAAACTGTCTCAAACCCTGGAAGTAAACCCTGAAACCGGTAAAGCCAGCATGCGTTACGGCGTGAAATGCAATGGTGGCGCTCGCTCCCCAAACTTTCGTCAGACCCAAGCGGTGGTGAACATTCGCGAAGTGTCCAAACTCACAGAAAAGTCTCTGGGTACCGTCATGGAAAAAGACGGCGTGCTTCATATCCATACCGTAGCCCCACGGGAATACTTTCATGGTTTGGTGGAGCTGTTTCCCTATTGCAAGCCTGAACAGGGCGGCTATCTTTCTTTCGACTTTCTCCTCAACGAAAAGCCCGGTAAAGTGCAAAATCAAATGAGTGTTGTAAGCGCCGAATATAAAATGGTGAAAACACTGTCAGATAACCCGGACCTTATCAGTCGAAATTAGGAACTCAATGTCGCGCTACAGACCCCCCAGTAAACCCTCTGCTCCATACATAACCCCGGAAGGCCGTGAAAAACTCGAAACCGAGTTACGTTATCTAAGCGATACGCTGCGCCCGGAAGTAACCAAAGCCCTGTCCGAAGCTGCGGCCGAAGGTGATCGCTCCGAAAACGCCGAATATATTTACCGTAAAAAACAATTACGGGAGATCGACCGTCGCATTCGCTATCTGGTTAAGCGTTTGGAAGTGGTGAAGGCGGTAGATCGCAAACCCGATGATCAAAGCCGCGTATTTTTTGGTGCCTGGGTGGAATTGGAAAACATTGAGAGCGGAGAAGTGGAACGTTACCGTCTAGTGGGTGCCGACGAACTGGATGTGGAAAACGGATGGATCAGCATCGATTCCCCCATGGCCAAAGCGCTGTTAAAAAAACAGGAAGGGGAGGAAGTGTTGGTGAGGCGTCCGAAGGGTGAGACAGAATTTGAAATTGCCAGAGTACAGTACGAACCTTTTACTGATTGATACGGTCAATAAAAGTGTGTTGCAATGTAGCATGCATTCCAAAAAGGAGAACTGGCAATGAAGACGGTTTTAATTACCGGTGCAAGTCGTGGTTTGGGTTTAGAGTTTACCAAGCAGTATTTAGAGAAAGGCAACCGAATTATTGCCTGTGCCAGAGATCCACAACAGTCAGAAGGATTACAGGCGTTGGCAAGCCAATACCCTGATACCCTACAGCTGCTTGCTTTGGACGTTACCGACCCTCAATCACGCAAAGCGTTATCGGATGCTGTGGGTGATAAACAGATTCATCTGTTGATAAACAATGCCGGTTAC
>JBFKSL010000098.1:0-10854 GCA_041626995.1 Ketobacter sp.
ATAGAGTGCCTCCCGCACTCTGGCAGGTGACACTGCCACAAAGGGCTCTGTAGCAGGGCCCTTTTTTAATGCCTATTTAAAAGTGGCGATTGCTTTAACACAATCAGCAATTAACTTTGGCCCTTTATAAATAAAGCCAGAATACACTTGAACCAATTCAGCTCCCGCTTGCAGTTTTAACTTCGCATCGCTGCCTTGGGTGATACCGCCCACCCCCATAACAGGAATGGCACCGTCTAATGCTTTCACCAACTGTTTCAACACTTGATTGGATTTTTCTAATACCGGAGCACCACTTAAACCACCCTGCTCCTGACCATGTGTTAAGTTTTCAACACCCTCACGAGACAATGTGGTATTAGTAGCAATCACACCATCAATATTGTTCTCTATAAATCGCTTGGCGATATCAACCACTTCATCCGCTTCAAGGTCAGGCGCAATCTTCACCAGCAGCGGCACGTATTTACCGTGTTTTTCCGCCAGTTCTTCCTGAGCTTTTTTCAAACCAGCCAGCAGTTCACTTAAGCTTTCACCATACTGTAAGGAACGCAAACCCTGAGTATTGGGTGAAGAAATATTGATGGTGACATAGCTGGCTAGTGGATACACTTTTTCCAGGCACTTTAAATAATCACTTAAAGCGTCTTCCACGGGTGTATCAAAGTTCTTGCCAATATTAATGCCTAACACGCCTTTGTATTTGCTGCGCTTTACCTGTTCAACGAGATGGTCTACGCCTTTATTGTTAAAGCCCATACGGTTGATGATGGCGAGCTTTTGCGGCAAGCGGAACAAACGTGGCTTAGGGTTACCCGGTTGTGGCCTGGGGGTTACCGTGCCGATTTCAATAAAACCAAACCCCAGCGCTGCCAAGGCGTCAATATAATCGCCATTTTTGTCTAACCCTGCGGCCAATCCAACGGGGTTTTCACACTCCATTCCCAAAAACTGCACTGGGTGAACCGGCTTGTTGAAGAATAAACAGGTTAGCCCCAACTTGTGAGACGCAGAAATGGCTGACAACGCCAAGTGGTGAGAGGTTTCAGCATCAAATAAGAAAAGTGCTTGTCTGGCAAGGGAATACAGCATGACGATAAACCGCAGGTGGAATTTGGGCGGGATTATATCAGAAATCTACCCCAGCCGTTCCACCTTCTGCAGCTTGTTTTGACTGTCAAAATAGATGGCAAAAGTGCCGCTAACCCCCGTGTGGGTTACATAAGGTTGAAGGGCGTTCGCAGGAAAACTCACCTTGCGCCCATCGCGGGACTTGGCAACCACCGTGCGGGCGCTACCTTGATACCAACGCAGGTATTCATCCTTGGAAATATTCAGGTCGACAATCAAATGCACCTAACAATTCCCACTATCTGTATGTAAAGTAGATTGCGCCAAATCCATCAATTCACGTAGCGCCACTCCATACATGGAAAACTCCTTTACATCCATAGAATGAAACTCGCTTATCAGCGATTTCCAACGGCTAATCATCTCTTTATGGCGTGAAGCCCACTCCATGACCCTCTCATCCACGTTGTGCGAGCTACATTCCATCTGCAGTACCCCAACGGCAAGGGTACGTTGCTGCCAATCCAGATCGTCACGATAAGCTTCACGCGCTAATGCCTGCCAGTGATTCTCGATGGTGAGTGCGTTAATTTCTTCGTTAAACCAATACAAATCCAAATGGGAACCCAAAGCAAAATACACTTCAGCCACTTCTGGCAAAGGGTGATTCGTTACTTCTGCAGCTTGAATAATTCCCAGTACTGGCAGCATACTGTCGGCACCGGCAATAAACGTGGCTAAGGTGGAGGGCACACCTTTTTCTACATAACGGTTATGACGTTTTTCCCACACTTCTCTTCTTGGTCCACTAAGCACCGAAGGCAAACTGTCCGCAACGGTTTTTACACCACCCTGAAAGCGATCAATGGCTTCTTTTACATTGACACCACAACGGTTGTTCCTCAAAAACCAGCGCGTGGCCCTGCGCATTAAACGAATTAACATGCGCATCATTTCCAGTTGTTCACTGGCTTCAATTTTGTAATCCAACGCTTCTATTTGGCCCCACCAGTAGTCCAGCTTAAACACATCCCTAGAAGCAATAAAAGCTCTGGCAATATCAGGAATATTAGAACCCGCTGCATCCTTCATGCGATGCACAAAGGTAATCCCCATAAAATCCACCATGCTGCTGGATACCTGGGTTGCTACAATTTCGCGACGCAGCTTGTGCTGATAGAGCTGATCTTTATAGCGTTCTACTAATACCTTAGGAAAAGTTTTCTCAATTTCCTGGCTAATATATTCATCGTCTGGCAGTGTTGAGTGAGTTAGCTCGTCCTTCATGATCGCTTTGGTGTAAGAAAGCAACGTGGAAAGTTCAGGTCGCATTAAGCCCTTTCCATTCACAATCCGTTCATGCAATTCCTCATCGTTTGGAATATATTCCAACTCACGATCCAGTTTATTTTCAGCCACCAATGCCTGTATGTAGCGCTTGTACTCACCCATGCGATAAATGGTTTCACTGCGGGCAACACTAATGGCTTGAGTTTGCCGATAATTATTTTTTAATACCAACTCTGCCACTTCATCCGTCATTTCTGCCAACAGTTTATTCCGTTGCTTGAGCGTCATATCACCATTGGCAACAATATCATTAAGCAGAATTTTGATGTTCACTTCATGGTCAGAACAATCCACACCACCGGCATTATCAATAAAATCGGTATTGGATAATCCACCTGCCATGCCGTATTCAATACGGCCCATTTGCGTTATTCCTAAATTGCCGCCTTCACCAATCACCTTGGCGCGAACCTGACTTCCATTCACTCGCAACCCATCATTGGCTTTGTCACCCACTTCAGAATTGAGTTCCTGAGAAGATTTTATATAAGTGCCAATACCGCCGTTCCAGATCAAATCCACTGGCGCTTTTAGCAGTGCAGACACCAACTCATTGGGCGTTAATGCGTCGGCGCTAATATCAAAGCGTTCCTTCATTTGGGAGGTGATACGAATAGATTTTGCAGATCGGGAAAATACACCGCCACCAGCGGAAATTAAATTACTGTTATAATCTGTCCAACTGGAACGGGGAAGATTAAATAGACGCTCACGCTCAATATAACCTTGCTCAGGATCAGGGTTGGGATCAATAAAAATGTGCATATGGTTGAAAGCCGCCACCAACTGTAACGTTCGTGATTGCAACAAGCCATTACCGAACACATCTCCGGACATATCTCCAATACCAATTAACGAAACCGGTGTGGTTTGCACGTCAATACCCAACTCTCGGAAATGGCGCTGCACCGAAACCCACGCACCTCTTGCTGTGATACCCATCTTTTTATGGTCATAGCCCACCGATCCACCAGAGGCAAACGCATCACCCAGCCAGAAACCATATTCTTCAGAAAGGTCATTGGCTATATCAGAGAAAGTGGCAGTGCCTTTATCTGCTGCGACCACTAGGTAAGGATCATCTTCATCTTTGCGCGCCACATCTTTGGGCGGACAAACCTCGCCATCCACCAGATTGTCGGTAATATCCAATAAACCGCGAATAAACGTACGATAACACGCAATGCCTTCGGCCATGATCTCGTCCCGGCTACCGGATTTTGGCAACTGCTTGGGAACGAATCCTCCCTTAGCGCCAACAGGTACAATCACTGCATTTTTTACCTGCTGTGCTTTTACCAAGCCCAATACCTCTGTTCGAAAATCTTCCCGACGATCAGACCAGCGCAACCCGCCTCGTGCAACTTTTCCACCGCGCAAATGCACACCAGAAACTCTGGGGGAATAAACGAATATTTCATACATTGGCAACGGACGTGGCAAATCAGGAATATCTCTTGGGGATATTTTTAATGAAATGTATGGTTTGTAATTTCCATCCCCATCTCTTTGATAAAAGTTAGTACGCAAGGTGCCGGCAATCATATCCAAATAGCGGCGTAATATTCTGTCTTCATCCAGGCTTTCAACCAGTTCTAACTCTTCAATAATTCGGGTTCGAATCTCGTCTTCCTCAGCTTCTGTGCTTTCCCGAGCTACGGAAAAACGCAATTCAAAGTAGCCCACCAGCAAACTGGTTACTTTCGGATGATTAACCAATGCATCTTTTATATAGGTTTGACTGAAGGCAAAACCTGTTTGTTTAAAATACTTGGCGTAAGCACGCAACATCGCCACTTCACGCCAATCCAACATTACCGATAGAACTAAGCGGTTAAAGCTGTCATCTTCAGCATACCCTTTCCAGGTGCTTAAAAATGCATCCTGAAACTTTTGTTTGACCCTTTCCAAGTCAACAGTAGCATCACCAAAGTAACGAACGCTAAAGTCATACACCCAAACTTCGCAGCCATCTTTAATACGAATATGATATGGCCTGCCACCGAGCGCCCTTAGCCCCAGATGTTCCAACATAGGCAAAACATCAGACAATGGAATATTTTTATTACGTCGAAACACTTTAAAACGCAGCGCTTTAGGATCATCTTCTAACGAGCGATAAAAGGAAACTGACAACCCGGTTCGATTACACAGTTCCTCAATATGCTCAATATCCGAAACCGCAGTACGAGTAGAAAACTCTTCCCGATAGGCCAGCGAAAATGCATCAGCATAAGCAGCATGCAAAGCGCCGGCGCGATCTTCACCAAAAGTTTCAATTAAGGTTTCATATAAACGATCAGACCAGCTTCGCGCCAACTCCACCAAGCGCTCTTCCACTTCGCGTACATCAAAGTCCATTTTTGAACCTTTTTTCACCTTTAATACAATATACAGGCGCGCTAACGTAGACTCGGTAAAGTAGGTATTGAATTCCATATCTTCCACATCCACATACTCATAAAGCACTTTTTGAAAAGCTTTACGTAACGCGGTGGAATAACCGTCCCTAGGTGTGTAGATCAAGCAGGAAAGAAAACGACCAAACTGACCTTTGCGTACAAACAATCGCAAACGGCGACGCTCTTGGATATGCAAAATGCCAACGGCCGTTCTAAGTAAATCATCTCTGGATGTTTGGAACAGCTCTTCCCTGGGAAAGGTTTCCAAAATTTGCATCAAGCGTTTTCCGTCATGACCCGTGGGCTCCAACCCCGAACCGGCGATGACCTCTTTTAGCTTATGACCAATAATGGGGAAATTTCGGGGCGAATTATTGAAAACCAAGGAAGTGTATAAACCCAGCCACCGGTATTCACCTATCACTCTGCCGCTGTCGTCGCACTTGCGAATGCCAACAAAATCCATATAAACAGGCCTGTGCCAACGGGATCGGGTGCCTGATTTGCCAAATACAATCAGCTTATCCCCATGCATCAAGGGGCCGGCATCTGTTTCCAGTAAATCCAAATCATCACAAACCCTGGCGATTCCGAGAGCACTGTCGGCTGTAGCTTCCATATATTTGCCGCCCTGCCTTTCCACCACCTTGTATTCTTTCATGCCTAACAGGGTAAAATGGTTTTGTACCAACCAGCGTAAAAAGCCTCGCACTTCATCAAGGGTGGCTTCGCCTTCGTTGTTGGCCAGCTCCCTGACTTCCGACTCGATGGCAATGGTTCTCTCCTGCATGGCAGGGAAATCCATTACAGCAGAATCCAGTTCCGCCAGAGTTTTCTTTAATACTCGACCAATATCCCCAACCAATACTTCATCCGGTTGGCGATCAATCTCCAAATGAATCAGCGCTTCTTTGTGGCCTTCGCCTTTCAAGTCGAAGCTCAGGTTAATCAGTTCCCCTTGTTCATTACGCTTCACTTCAAACACGCTGTTCATAACAGAATGAATAGATACGCCTCGCTGCACCACATCCATCATCACGGTGTCCACCAAAAAGGCGCAATCAGTGGCCAGCACCTCCACCACCGTGTGAGTGCTTTGCCAACCGTGATCTTCATGCTTGGGATTAAAAACCCGAATTCGCGGCTCCGAACCCGGCATAGAACGCAGAAAGTCCCACAGGCCAACGGTCATGCCATACAAATCTTCAATGCGTTTGCGTTGTAGCTCTTGAAACGGGGCAGCAGCGTAGTAATGACGGGCGAATTCAAGCACCTGCTTGGTTTGGGTGGAGTGACTACGATCAAACCGCTCCCGAACCATGTCCGACAACCGCTCAATTAAAGAGATGTAATCTTCGCCTAACGACAGATTGACCATAACGACCCCTGGCAAATTTTCCATTTAATATCAGTAATATTAGATCAGTTATTAACACAATTAGTGAACAAATCAGCGAATTTTATTTTGCGACTAATTGTTGAGTGATCGACTAACAAATCAAAACAGGGGCCGTATGGAACTTTTTATCACTCGGCCTGCTCCAATGGACAGCGAGTAAGCGCTGGAATTCACATCTGATAATAGGCATAATTCAGGTCACAATAATAAGTTTCAGTGCAAAAACACTTTTTAAAACAATAGATTAGGGGTTTCTGGCACATTTGTGCAAAATAATTTAGATCCCTTTTGGAGTACGCATAGTTATGTCCAACCGCGATGCCATTCTGGCTTTGAAAGAATCCTTGTGCGAACAAATCATCGGTCAATCCCATTTGGTGGATCGCCTGTTGATCGCCATACTGGCGGACGGCCATTTATTGGTGGAGGGCGCACCAGGCCTGGCAAAGACCAAGGCCATCAAAGCCCTGGCCCAAGGGGTTGAAGGGGATTTTCACCGAGTACAGTTCACTCCAGACCTATTACCAGCAGACGTCACTGGAACCGAAATCTATCGCCCGCAAGACAGCAGTTTTGTGTTTCAACCCGGCCCTATCTTTCACAACCTGGTGCTGGCAGACGAAATTAACCGAGCACCCGCCAAGGTACAATCAGCATTGCTGGAAGCCATGGCTGAACGCCAAATCAGTGTGGGCAAACATACCCATAAGCTGCCAGACCTGTTTTTGGTCATGGCCACTCAAAACCCCATTGAGCAGGAAGGCACCTACCCTCTGCCAGAAGCACAGCTCGACCGTTTCCTCATGCACGTGACCATTGACTACCCAGATGCCGCTTCTGAAAAGAAAATCTTGCAACTGGCTCGCATGGAAGCCATGCACCAGCGTAGCCGGGATTCAAGCGAAGACCCTATACACGTTACTCAAAAAGACATTTTTGAAGCCAGAACAGAAATATTAGAACTGCACATGATTGCCGACATAGAGGAATATATCGTGCAATTCACCATGGCCACCCGCAACCCGCTTGCCTACGGTGACGATTTGGCCAGTTGGCTGGAATATGGCGTTAGCCCTCGTGGCACCATCGCCCTGGATGCCTGTGCTCGTGCCCACGCCTGGCTGAATAACCGTGATTTCGTTACCCCGGAAGACGTTCAAGCTGTGGCTCACGACACTCTGCGTCACCGTTTGGGATTAACCTTTGAGGCGGAAGCCAAAGGCGTCACCCCTGACCACATTATCGACGAATTGATCGATCGCGTTTCTGCTCCTTAACCCCTTCAGGTGAGCCATGAACAGCAAAGTCATCCACGAACGTGACGACATTGCCAAGTACCGAGGCGTCTATGTATCCATGGACGAACTGGTAGCTCTGCGAGCAGCGGATCTGCAATTGGAACTGAAAGGTAAGCGAAAAGCTTTAGCCTCAATGGCAGGTGCTCATCGCTCCTCTTTTCGTGGCCGTGGCATAGATTTCGATGAGGTACGCATCTACCAACCCGGAGATGATGTTCGCAATATAGACTGGCGAGTAACTGCACGCACCGGTAAAGCCCACACCAAACTGTTCCACGAAGAACGAGAACGCCCCGTCTACTTAGTGGTAGACCAACGCCAAGCCATGTTCTTTGGCAGCAAAAATGCGTTTAAATCCGTGGTTGCGGCTCGCATCGCTGCCTGCCTGGCTTGGGCTACGCGCTCACATGGAGACCGTATTGGCGGATTCTTGTTTAACGATACCGAAGTACAAGAAGCACGCCCACGGGATGGCAAGCGAGGCATTCAAAACCTGTTTCGCATTCTATTACAGTTTAATCAGGCTCTGGACAGCCAAGCACGGGTAAAAAATGCCTCGCGCCAATCTTTTATCCAAGCGTTGCAAGAGCTCAATCACGTTGTACGCCCGGGTAGCCTGTTGATCGTCATCAGCGACTTTCTGCATTACGACGATATCAGCCAGCAGCATATGAATTTGCTCAGCCGTCACAACGACATCATTGCCATTCAAGTGTACGACCCCATGGAAAAACAACTGCCACCGCCGGGCACCTATGGATTTACCGATGGCAGCCGTAACGTGCGCATCAACACTGCCCCCCATGGTTTACGCAAAAATTACTCCTTACGTTTTGTGGAGCGACAAAGCATGCTGAGAGATCAGCTAACGGCTTTGGCTATTCCGCTTATTGAAATCAGCACGGCGGACAGCATTACCGAACGCTTACGCTTAACTTTGGGATTAAAAGCCAGCTCGGGGTTAAAGCAATGATGCAGCAAGATCCGTTAGCTGATTTACGCGATATTCACCTACCCGAACCAATTGGTTGGTTTCCCCCGGCTCCAGGTTGGTGGGTTTTAACCCTTCTTGTCATCGGCACCATTGCAGGTTTGGCCTACTGGCGTTGGCGCAAGCACAAAGCTTTAGCCTACAAACGCGAAGCCCTGTTGGAATTTGAAAGCCTTCAAGCTCGTTATTTATCCCACCGGGATGATTCGCGTCTGCTTTCTGAAATCTCAGCATTATTAAAGCGCACCTGCATTACCAAATATGGCCGTGAACGGAGCGCCGGGTTAGCAGGAGAAAACTGGTTAATATTTTTAGACCAGACTGGATCTACCCAGGAATTCAGTGATGGATCGGGCCGCGCGCTAGTATCACAACGTTTTGTGGCAACCCCTCAAGTTGATGCCCAAGAATTACTGAACATCACCAAGCAGTGGCTGGAAAAACAAACATGATTATTCTGAAGTGGATTCCATTACTGCTCATCTTACCGCTTCCCTGGATTATGCGGTCTCTACTTCCCCGTGCCGCCAGTAATGATAGCGGCCTGTTACGCGTACCGTTTTTCAGCAGCGTTAACGATATGGCGAGCAACAAAGAGCGCAACATCAACAACCACAGCCGAGGGTTTCGAGCCTTATTACTCTTAATTTGGGTGCTGCTGGTCGTTGCCGCTGCCGGCCCACAATATATCGGCGACCCCATTCACATCACCACCAAAGCCCGCGACCTGATGTTAGCAGTGGACGTGTCACAAAGTATGCGCATGAGCGATCTACGCATCAAAGGGGATCAAGTGGATCGCTTAACGGCAGTAAAGTCTGTGCTCAATGATTTTATCGAACGCCGCAAAAGCGACAGAATGGGATTAATACTGTTCGGCTCCCAAGCTTACCTGCAAACCCCTTTAACCTTTGACCAAACCACCTTAAAACAACTTCTTAATGAATCGCAAATTGGTATAGCAGGGCCTAAAACTGCCATAGGTGACGCCATCGGCCTGGCATTAAAACGTTTAAAAGATCGACCTAACGACAGTAAAGTTTTGGTATTACTTACCGATGGAGAAAACACCGCCGGTGAGATAAACCCAATTCAAGCAGCAGAATTGGCCGCCCAAAAAGGCCTAAAAATTTATACCGTAGGCGTGGGCGCAGACGAAATGGTCACCCCTGGATTGCTAGGCACACGGCTTGGATCGCGTCGCATTAATCCTTCTGCTGACTTAGATGAAGAAACCCTCACCACAATTGCCGGAACCACCGGCGGCCAATATTTCCGTGCCAAGAGCACCGAATCCTTACGCCATATATACGAACTGCTAGACGAGCTGGAACCCGTAGACGCCAGCCCGGAAACCTTCCGCCCGATTAAGGCCCTGTTTTACTACCCCTTGGGGTTGGCATTTGTGCTCAGTGCCGGAATGTGTCTATTTAACCTAATTCGCAACTACGGAAACCATCATATCCTTCAGCGCCAAAGCAAAAGGGAATTAGATGTCGAAAACGAGGTAGCCTCATGACCGAGTTTTTGCAGCAAATAGAACAATTCCATTTCCTTCGCCCCCTTTGGCTATTGGCCATCCTGCCAGCCATCATCCTAATCGCGTTGATGTGGCGCAGAAAAGCCGCCTACGGTACATGGCAACGGGTTATCTCACCCCACCTGCTGCCCCACTTATTAAGTGGAAACGTCACGCAACAAAGCAAAACTCCCCTGGTTTTACTACTGATTAGCTGGATATTAGCCAGCATTGCTATGGCCGGGCCAACCTGGCGCACACTACCCCAGGCAGTGCAAAAGAAAGTAGATGCCCAAGTGATTGTGCTGGATCTCTCCCTTTCCATGTACGCAAAAGACATGGCGCCTTCACGCATGATGCGCGCCCGCATGAAACTTACCGACATTCTCAATCGCACCGAAGAAGGATTAACCGCGCTGGTGGTGTATGCCGGCACACCCCATGTGGTGACCCCACTGACAGATGACACCAACACCATACTTAGCATGGTGAACAGTTTAAGCCCCGACATTATGCCCATAAAAGGCAGTAACCCAATCGAAGCGGTCAAGCATGCTCTAAACGTGTTTAAGCTCGGCGGCGTGGAAGGTGGCCGCATATTGCTGATGACAGATGATCTACCCGCCAACTTTGTGGATGAAGTCGAACCGCATTTCAATTCACAAACCACTCTTTCCATTTTGGGAATCGGCACACCACAGGGAGCACCAATTTCATTGCCCGACGGCTCCTTCGTAAAACAAGCCAACGGCACCATTGTGGTTCCCAAATTGCAAACCGGCACATTAAAAACCGCAGCAAGGCAACTCAACGGCCGCTTTAGC
>JBFKSL010000099.1:0-10830 GCA_041626995.1 Ketobacter sp.
CCATCGATATCGACGGTTTAAATCCCAACCCCGATTTGGGCTTATTGGAATACCGTTACAGAGTTGATGGCGGCGGCTGGTCTGTGTGGAAACGTCGCGACCAAATTCACCTGACTCGCCTATTGGCAGGAACTCACCAGGTGGAAATCTGTTCACGCACCGTATTGCTAAAACGCGAAGTCTCCTGCCCTGTTGTTGAGTTTGAAACCACAGTGGCAGAATGATTAAGCAAAATTAATTAAGCTAAGCTTTTAGCTGTAAATAAAAGCCGGTTGCACCGACCCATTAATTAGATGCAACCGGCTTTTTTATGCCTGAAAAACGACATCTAGTAACATTTCAAAACCAGACTTTTTCATCAAGAAACGTCATAATGATCCTATATAAAAAAAATAATAAAAATTGAAGTAAGATCATGCACACCGCCTCAACTTATACCCAACCGATACTGACAACGGATTTGCCATACAGTAAGAAAACACGATTTTATTTGTTTCTAATATGTAGCGTAGAAAGCAAAGCGTTCTTTCTTTTTATGTCGCTGCTGCTGGTGCCCACCCTATGGACAGGGTTAATGGCGGATGATTATTATCTGGCGGCTCGCGCGCTCAAGTTAAACATTTTACCCAGTGCAAACGGCGCTTCCCTTTGGAATATGTTTACCGTGTCGGACGCGGAACAGGCCACCTTACAGCATCTGATTCAAAACGGCTTAATGCCCTGGTGGACTAGCCCAGATTTTCGTTTTCAGATGTGGCGCCCTTTGGCCGAGTTCAGCCATTGGCTGGATTTCCGTTTTTGGCCTAATGTCCCCTTGCTCATGCACGCCCATCAATTAGTTTGGGTATTTTCGTTTCTTGCTCTGAGTTACCGGTTTTTGATTCGGTTTAGCAATACCCCCAATATCGGCATGATAGCCTTTATCTTTTTTGCTCTTTCAGCCAACCATGGTCAAACATTCGCATGGCTTGCCAGCCGTAACACGTTAATGGCAGCAACATTTGGTATGGCTGCGGTTCTGCTACACGTTACAAGTCGGGAGAAGCAGAAACCGGCTTATCTGCTATTAGCCATCGTCACGTTTTTTGCCGCTCTCATGAGCTCCGAATACGGCCTATGTGCCAGCGCATGGCTATTCGCCTGGACAGTAACATTAGACAAAGGCAACCTGGCGCATCGTTTACTGCGGTTGATGCCTTACGGTATTGTTATGCTGGTTTGGGCTTGGCTGTACCAACATTGGAATTATGGTGTCACCGCCTCGGAGTATTATATTGATCCCATACAAGCACCAATGGATTACCTTGCTGCCCTGATAGAGCGTGTACCAGCTATTGTTTTTAACAGTTTGCTTCACGTTCCAAACGGATTATTGGGCTCAACAGAAACCGGAGGTTTAGCTTGGTTCGCGGCCTGTATCATATCCGTTATGTTCTTATTCCTGCTTAAACCTCTATTTCATCAAACCAACACTCGCTTCTTGTTAATAGGCTGCAGCCTTTGCATGCTGCCCATTGCAGCCGGCCCTAGCGGTGCCAGAACTCTTGCCTTTGTTAGCTTGGGTGTAGCGCCACTGCTTGCCACAATATTTCAACAGTGGACATCAAGCCAAACCTATAGCCTTTTACACAAACGGCTGTCGCACTTTTTAATTTGGCCCGTTACGGTGCTTACCATTGCCAGTATTGGCATGCTGCCCAGCATTAGCGTCATTTATAATAATCACAACCAAACCAATGTTGAACAACCTGCAACATCACTGCCCTTTCGGGAAGACATAAGCCAAACCAACGTGGTACTACTCAATCCCAACTCAGTATTTTATTCCATTTTCTATCCACTATCGCGGGCCTACCAAGGGCTTAACCTGCCCAATAGTTTTTATCCACTTGCTAGCGGCAATGGCAACATTTTATTTGAAAGAGATTCTTCCACCTCATTTATTCTGACTCCAGAGAATGGATTTTTAAGCGAGCCTGCCGCCTATTTCATGAGGAGAAAAGATGAAGCTTTTTTCGTAGGTCAAGAATTTGTATTTCCAGCCATTACGATGCAGATAGAATCTCTATTGGATGATGGCAGACCCGCCTCACTGCGAGTCTCCTTTCGTAACGCTCTTGAATCAAAAAAAATAAAGTTAGTATTCTGTGAAAACAACACTTTCCACGAATTCACCAGCCCTCAGATTGGAGAAAGCATTACCCTGGCAGCATGCAAAGCGGGATAGCGCTCATTAGGGTGTGATGATATTAAACCCGGCATTGGGCTTTTCAAACAATAGAAAGAATTGCAAGAGATCCAGTGTACTGCCCTCCACCTCTAGCTGATCAGAAAACAGAGTTTCCTTGAGTCCTGCACTGCCCAATATTATTTTTAGAAAAAGAGGTTTTGTAATGCGTAGGGTCACATCCGACCGCGCATCTTTGTTTGAATGCTGGTAATGCAAAACGGCATTTTCTAACGTTAGCAACACCACTTGGTTTATGTCGGTAAATTCAATTTTTACCAACATGGTTTTACCCTGTGCACCAGGCCCATCTAATCGCACTGCCATGGATTTAAAAAACTCCAACACCGGTGTTTTTACCAATAAGCCCTGTGCTAGACGGATATCCACTCCCTTATCCGAAACACCATGCCTTAGTTCATAGGCCGCTGTCAGGTAAACGTCTCGCCAAGGCCCGGATTCAGCTTGATAACCAAGCTGATCATAAGTTTGCGCCAATAGCGCTTTGGCCTGAATGTTATCAGGGTTTGTGAACACAACATGATTTAACAATTCCGCCACCCAACGATACTCACCTTTTTCAAAATATTCCTGAGCTTTAATAACTACGTTTGCCTCACCCCCCATCATTTCTACGTAACGTTTTGCCGATTGTTCTGCTGGCAGGGGATTCAAGTTGGCAGGGTTAGCATCATACCAACCCAAATAGTATTGATAGATAGCCTTGGAATTATGGCGCACCGTGCCGTAGTAATCACGATTACTAAAGGTTTGTCTTAGACTTTCGGGTAATTCAATTTGCTCTGCAATTTCGCGGGGTGTCAACCCATTATTAAAAAGGCGCACAGTTTGATCATGGATATAGCGATACGTATCACGATGAATTTTCATGGTCTGCAGAATATTTTTATTTCCCCAAATTGGCCAATGATGAGTTCCAAAAAACACATCTGCATCCTGATAGAGGTGTAGCATTTCATCAATATAGCCCGACCATTTCAAAGCATCTCTCACCTTGGCGCCACGCAAGGTATACAGATTGTGAAGTGTGCGAGATACCACCTCTGCACCACACAACGTTTTTAACTCAGGAATATAAAAGGTTAACTCTGCTGGGGCTTCTGATCCTGGTGCATTTTGGAAAACAAAACCCAGTCCATCGATGTTTTTTTGTTGCGGTGTGTTCTGAATAATTTCCGTTGGCTCAATAATTGTGAAATTACCAAACGCAGGCGCGATACCCAAGCCCGTACCCACATGCCCACGAGCGCTTTTAGGCAGCGACTTTCCAAACATGTAAACTGCACGTCGGCCCATGGCAATGCCAGCAATAATATTCTCACTGGTGGCCTCCTCCATAAAACCTTGCGGTGCAATTACTCTTAACTGATCCACTACCTGCGCATTATCCAATACTCCTTGCACACCGCCGAAGTGGTCCACATGGCTATGAGTAAAGATTATGGCAGAGATGGGTTTTTGCTCTAAGTGCTGCCAGGCGAATTGAATAGCAGCTGCTGCTGTTTCTTTTGTGGTTAAAGGGTCCACCACTATCCAGCCACTTTGCCCTTCTATTAAGGTGATATTGGCTAAGTCATAACCACGTAACTGGTATATTCGATCTGTTACTTGATACAAGCCGGCAAGGTTATTGAGCTTTGCCTGACGCCACAAACTTGGGTTTACCGTGTCAGGTGCGTTTCCAGTTAAAAAATCATATTGGCTGGCACCCCAAATAACGTTGCCCTTGATATCTGTTACCTTGAGGGTGGTATCACGTGCTATCAAGCCTTTTTCAGCATCTTGCCAGTCTTGTTTATGATCGAGGTTGAGTTGCTCTGCAAGTGCTTGGTTATGACTAATTGTGGCCTGAGTGGCAGGTGTAAACCCAAATTGATCTACTCCTTCGGCTTGTTCACTTTGCTTTTGGCAGGCAGTTTGTAAACAAACCGCTGCGAGAAAAACACTAAACCAAAATCCACGCATACCGATATCCTTTTCGAAGCAATAATATGATTATAGACTCGATAGTTACGATTGCTTTGATGGGCAAACACGGGTGACTTAGAAAGGTTGCTGAGCCCCTATACTACTCGAGGCCCAGCTTCTAGGAGAAAGATTACTGGCCAGCTATAGAAGCCCAAAAATCACAGCTGGCTTGCGCCAAACCGACACCCACTTCAGACGCTTCTTTTAAAATCATATGCTGATCTGTTACTGCATTATAGTCAGGCCATTCCGGCTGACCTTCCTGATTTGGGCTGCCATTGGCGGCAAAACCGCTCCAGTAGCTTTGAATGGTTTCACGGGCAGATTCATTCAAAACGGGGTTGAGAGTTTCACTCGGGTTACCAAACACATAGGCCAATTCCATGGCATGGAACGCGGCGCCCTGCTCAAAGCTGTATAACCAAACGTTGCTGCCCATGACAGAGGTTAACCGGGCAAAGGCACGGGTTGGGCAACGGAAAGCCTGGTCAGTAACCATTTCAATGTATTTGAAGTTGGCGTATTCATCCAACACCGGGTTGTAGAGATCTTTCACTAATCCCGCCAACGGCTCTGGATACTCACCATCAATATAAGCGAAGAAATCAGCCACCGTTTCGAAAGAAGGGCTGGAGCCAATCATTTGGAACAAGCCCCATTCACGCGCGTTGGTGCCCACAATAACGGGGCCTTGGTTATATTGCCCACTGGCTATCAGTTCAACCGGTGTGGCTGGAAGAATTTCACTACCGGGTACCACTGTTGGCGACCAGCCTGCTCCGAAGATGCCTGCATCTGCCCCCCAGGCCATCAGCTCTTCCGCCGAAGCTTGCTGTAAACAAGCTAACGGATCTGCTGCGTCAGCACAGAAGGAGGAAGAAAGAGCCAGGCCCAAACCATCTGATTGCTCCTTGGTAAGAACTGGCAATCCACCCACACACACGGCACTTTGCAGTATAAACTGATCAGCCAGTTCCTGGCTGCCTGGAGCCACCATATGAATACACGCGCTCATAGAACCAGCAGACTCACCAAACACCGTTACGTTATCCTTATTTCCACCAAACGCAGCAATGTTATCCTGCACCCATTGCAAGGCCAGTTGTTGATCCTTCAAACCCATATTGCCTGACTGTGGTTCACCCATAGCCAAATCCAACAATGGGTGTGAAAGAAAACCCAACGCACCTAGGCGATAGTTCAGGGTCACTAAAACTACCCCGTATTCTCGGGCCAGCCTTGCCCCATCATATTGATTGCTGCCACCAGCGACAAATGCGCCACCGTGAATAAACACCATCACCGGTAGATTTTTTGCGTTGTCGGGTGTGTAGATGTTTAAGGTAAGGCAATCTTCACTTAATTCACCGGAAGCAGACAAAGCTCCGGTATTTTGCATACAGGAAGGGCCATGCTCGGTGGCCAGCATCAGGCTATTCCAAGGCTCAGCCGGTTGCGGTGGCATAAAACGCAATTCACCCACTGGTGCTTTTGCGTAGGGAATTCCCAGGAACAAGCGGGCATCGCCTTTGCTATCTTCATGCCACTTACCTTGCACCCAACCGCCGGTTTTGACCTTAACATACAGGTCATGACAACCACTCATAAAGACACAAGCCAAAACCAATACCAAATATTTGCCCCAATGATTCATCATTACCCCTCAAAAATTATTCGCCTTATCACGTGAATAGCAGGACGCTGCACTCAAAATCGGTACAACCCCTATATCATGCAAGTATTAGGGAGATTCTAGAATCGAGTTGCTGCCTATTGGCCAATAGGCAGCGGGAAATGGCCTAACGCTTGGATTTATTGCGAAAACGAGTTAAGCGCAAACGTCTTATATAGGTAATCATGCCACTGATGGCTAATAACAGCATCAGCACCGAGGTGATGTCCACCACCCAAACACCAACAGCACCAAATAGCCTGCCACTGTGAAAGTCCAACAGTACTTGCTCCCAAGTAATGCCTTTCACGGATACCTGCTTTTGCAGTGCTTTGGCTAATGACCCAGGCAAAGACTGTTCGTTTATCCATTGAATACCAGACAAAGATTGAGCTTCCTGCCAATCCACAATGTCCTCACTAAAACGAAAGTACTTATCCCCTATCTGAACATAAAGGGTTTCGTTTAACACGGCCATCAGCGCGTGCTCTGCATTCAAACCTGACAAGCGCTCAATCAGCTCACCCTCTTGGGTATATAGCAACAACGCATCCTGGCATAATACGGCAATATCCTCTTGATACTGAATGGCGCTATTCAGGTTTTGGCAAGTGCCTATAGGGAGTACATCCAAATACAATTGATTATTCACTTGGGTTAACCATTGCTGACCAACCTGATAACCCTTTTCTACTCTTTCCCAAGGTAGGCCGTATAAACTCGCAATTGATGCCGAATACACAGGCTGCTGATTAAATCGAAGAGTCTGGCTATGATTGATTAGTATTCCTGAAACACACAAGGCAATAATAATAAGGATTGCGATAGCACCAAAGCGACGGTGCCAAGTTAATAGGAATAATGCTTTTGAACTACTTATTTTGAACATACTGATCTAAATGCAACGCCATGGTTGCAACACGGGTAACTGCATCAACCGACATGGTTGCACCTGTGATGCCATCAATTTGACCAGATAGTTGTTTGTTTTGCAGCGTTAAACCTTGAAACTGTCGGGTGAAAAAGTCTTCATGGACTTCCCCGCCCCGCTCTTCACGATACACAAGGATTTCAATGCGTTCGATTTTACCCGCATTGATAACCACCCCAATGGTGATAGGCATATCTTTTCCAATTTCATCTATCACCCAGGCGCTGCGCTGCCCATCAAGCCAATAGCGAAGACGTTTACTGGTATAGGGATGCGTTAAAATAGATTCCACTTCTTGCTTAAGCTGACCTTTTAAACGCAACATGCTCCATTTGGGCTGCTGTTGAAAGGCCAAGGCCAAGAAGTCGGATTTTGTTAGATATTCAATCTGCGGTATGCCTAATGCCAATGCCGCCGAAGCGGCGACAAAGGCAATAGCAGCAGTGATACTACGAAAATACTTCACACTAGTTCACCAGTCGTTCTACACCTGCTGCACGAATCAGAGACTGTTGATAACCACCAACTCTCTCGCCACGTAGACGGGCATGCGCTTCATGGTAAACCGGGTTTTTACCCATGCCATCAGGTAATATCCAGTGATACATTTTGGCCGCAGCTAGAAGCCATGTGTAGTTCATCTGCTCCCACAATCCGTAATCCATGTCGTAACCTTCACGCACAGTAGGCGGCAGGTTGGCTGCGGTAATTATTTCCTGAGCCCATAGTGCGGGGGCCAACCAAATAGATGCGTTAAACAAATCTTCTTTCAGTTGTTTCGCATTTTCAGTCACGGTTAATTGGGGGCTCATCCACATGGATTCGTTGTAATCTACAAATTCATCCCAATTGCGTGGCAATGCGCTTTCAGGAATACCGAACAACATAGCAAACAGTTTGGTTTCTTCGTAGAACTTCTCTTTTTCATCTGGTGATAATGGGCCATCCAGTTTTTCATTCATGCGTACAATAGTGTCCCAAAGGGTGGCCGCAACCCAAATCATAGCCGCCACTTCATTGGCTCGGTATTCAGAATTTTCTTTGAACACGCCAGCTTCATAAGGCATATGGCCTTCGATTGAATTATGAATTTTGTGTACGGTGTTCGCAGCAGCCATTACCTGAGGCATGCTGCCATAAACCATGGTGGAAATATAAATAAAGGTACGACGTGCGCGCTCCAGTGGGTCATAACGAACAATGGAGTGCTCATCAATACCCGCGGTTACCCATGGATGCGCGGTTTGCAGCAACAGAGCGCGGCCTGCACCAATACCAGCAGGTGTTACTGAAGCTGTTAAACGCCACATCATAGAATCCGGCCCAAACAAACCAACACGTGGCTCAGGAATTTTGCCGTGAACTTTATAGAGCTGTTTACAGAAAGCCACATCGTCAATCCAGCGAGGCAATGGGGCTTGTCCGTTCAGAGGCACCAACTCAGCAACTACATTTCTTGGTGTAGAAACTGTCGTGTTTGTAATTTCTGGCTCATAATTCTCACCGCCTGGGCACGGGCTATTGAGATACCCGGTTTCAGCTCGAACCATTGAAATTTCCACTTCGGTGTCGCCTTTCTCTAACACCATGCGCTCAGGCAGGTAATAGCGATCTACCTGCATGTAATCTTCGTAACTGATTTCCCAGCCCGCTTCCTTAATGGTTTCCACTTTGCCTTCATCCATTTCTATGCTGGCATCGCCACTGGCAGGCAGCCCCCTAAGCCAATAAGCCAGCTCGTCCATGGTGAAATTTTCCTTCACTGATTCAGCCAGTTTTCTTGCTTTAGTGGTGACGTGAGTGATCTGGGTTGTGTTGTCTTCCCCTTCCACACTGGAAATAACAGCATTAGGATAGGCGATAGGGGATTTTGGTTTAATGCCTAACTCTAACTTGTCATCAATTTGCTTGTATTCAAAATGGGTTTCTTTGCTGCCATTTTTGTCTCTAATGACCATGGAACCTTCCACAGACCACTCATTCATTGCTTCTGGATCTGAAGGCACAAACTCCATATCGGGCAATATGGCACTACACCCCTGCATAACCAAAAATGCAAACACCCAACTTAACTTAACGACTTTCATTGAAGATACCTCTAATTGTTATAGTTTTGTGCCAAATGATTATTCTTTAGGGTCACACTTGTGACACAATGGGCAAAGCTCTATAGGCTTTGTATGTTGCTAGATAGTAGAGCAGTGGTAAAGCTTGTCTATTGCCTATTCTCTAATTTCCCTTGATCGAAATTGCCAACAAATTTTTAACCACAATGCCTTTTTCATATAACAAATAGGATTCATTTGAATGTCGACACCTATTCCTTCTGCCACAGTAATTTTACTACGGGACACCCCTAGCGGTATGAAAGTTTTGTTGCTGCGGCGTAACTCTAATATTGCTTATGGTGGCAGTTGGGTATTTCCTGGTGGAAAAATTGATTCCCATGAACTTGAGTCAAGCAATCAAGATGCTTTTCAAGCAGCCAGATTAGCTGCTGTAAGGGAAACGAAAGAAGAAGCGAACATCAGTGTTAACGAATCTGATTTGGTTTTTCTTTCTCACTGGACAACTCCGGTGATTCGACCAAAACGATTTAGCACTTGGTTTTTTCTGGCTCCGGTGAGAGAAAAATTCGTTACCGTTGATGGTGGAGAAATCCATGATTATGACTGGCATACACCAGAAAATGCTTTGGCTGCCCAAATGAAGCAAGAGATTGAATTACCCCCGCCAACATTTGTGACTCTTACGCAATTAACGCCCTTCAGCCACACACAACAAGCACTAGAACACTTTGGCAATAAAGAGCCCTTGCACATTCAACCTAATGCGGTCAAAACCGATTCGGGCTTAATTTATCTTTACAATGGTGATGCGGGACACGTTGAGCAAAACCCGAACGCAGCAGGGCCACAGCATCGTTTGCTGCAACCCAAGTCAGGCCCGTGGCAATATATTTGTGAATTGTAATTTAATGATGGGCCGCTGCACTTTTCCCTGCTTTGCGGCCAAAAAAGGTAGCATCTCCTACCGACATGCCACTGGCATACCCTTTTGCCGTACGCGGCAAACCGGCACTGACACGACCAGCAGCATACAACCCCGGAACCACTTCTCCATCTATGGTAAGCACCTCTCCTGTGGGCTTGGTTTCCAAACCACCCAAGGTAAATATCAATGGGCCTTTTGTGCCGGGCATAATCAGCGCAGTTATTTCTGAGAAGGAATAATTAATGAGAGCAAACGGTGGCTTATTAAGAGGCTTAACCCACTCTTTGGTTTTGTTGAACATTGGGTCTTCATGCTGCTCCGCAAAACGGTTGTAATATTCCACTGTGGTTTGCAAGGCTTCATCGGGAATATCGGCCTCGGCCTCTAACTCTTCAATAGAATCACCCACCGCCACAACATCCAGTTTTTCAAAATAGTAGGACGGCTCATAATCTTCGTTTTGAACCAGCAAATACACTTTTTGATTGGATTGCTGCGCACAGAAGTGTGCCAAACGCGCCAGGTAGGCATCTTCATTTACAAAGCGTTGGCCCTGCTCATTGACCAACAATCCAAACGTTAACTTAGCCGGCGGATACACGGGCATGGCCATAAAAGCCTGATCCATATTAATTGCATGACCGCCTGCAGCAATGCCCAGCTGTATGCCATCACCCATATCGTAGGTGTTACCATAGGGCACGCCATAAGATCGAATTTCTGGCAGATAGCGTCGCGTCATTTGCTCATTCATCACGAAACCGCCCGAGGCCAAAATCACACCACGACGTGCTTCAAAATACACTTCCTGATTGTTTTGCTTTGCCACCACACCGCGCACCCGACCTTCTTGGTCTTTTAGCAACGCTACAACGCGAGTATCCGTTTCAATCATACAACCCGCTTCTTTCACCCTTTCTATTAGGGTATCCATAAACAATTTGCCACCATCATCCCCCTCCATAGATGGCACATGGCCACGTGGTATTGGTTTGGCCACCTTGTTGAACGGATGGG
>JBFKSL010000100.1:0-10770 GCA_041626995.1 Ketobacter sp.
AGCGACCTTCTGCTAAACTATCGTCCACGTGGGGATAGTAATAATCGGGAAGGTGACGAATGGCACACATTTTCAGGCCAATGTTTTGTTCAAAAAATTTAAGTGCCACTGGTGCATGAATGGCTTGATTCAAAATCGCTGCGTCTTCACCATAACCCATGGAAAGACGTTTTATATATCGATAACCACTTTCAGTTGAATCGTGAATGCCCATTTCGGTTGCCAGATGATTGCCTGGAATCCAAACCTCACCCATGGAAAATGCAGTTACCCCACCCACCAAACCAGAACGCTCCAACACCAATGCGCTGGCGCCAAAATCATGGGCGGTGATTGCAGCGCATAAGCCACCTCCACCGGAACCAATGGCAATGACATCCGCGTCCATATCCCAATTTGTTGGCGGGTTTTGACTCATGTCCTACGCTCCCTTTGTGTTGGTATTTTTATATTCATTAGGCGTGTTTAATCAGGCGAAAGGCTCTTCACCTTGCAAAGTGGTACGGTGCATCATTCGCCCACAATCCAGTGGGTATGGTTCAACCCGGTGCAGCACACCCGTGTTATCCCAGATCAATAGATCCCCTGGCGTCCACTCATGCCGATACACAAATTTTGATTGAGTGGTCCAACCCAGCAGTTCTTGTAATAGAGCCTGCCCTTCTTGTTTTTCCATGCCTTGGATATGTGAAGCATGGCAGCCAATAACCAAAGACTTACGGCCAGTTTTATGTGTCCACACTAACTTATGTACTGTATTTGCGTGGCTACGCCAGTTTTTTACGTTGTCTTCGGTAGCTTCGACCTTGGCACGCTGCATAGACAACTCCACGCTGTGTACCACTTTCAGATCATTTATCTTTTCTTTTTGCGCTGGCGATAATGCTTTATAGGCAGCATAAGAATTGGCGAATTCCGTCTGCCCTCCATTTTCTGACAAAGTGACTCCCGTTAATAAGCTGGCAAAGGGCGGTACGCTTTCATGGGTACCATCGATGTGCCATAAAAAAGAACCTTTCAGGTAATCACGATGGGCGTTGGCCTTTTTATCCAACGTAATTTTATAGATACCTTTCTGTCCCTCTTCACGCAGCATTCCTAATAACCGCGCTAAGGTCACTTGTTGTTCATCGCTAAGATTCAATTCTTTGAACACCAAAACCCCACGCTCAACCAACAAACTGCGGACTTCTCGTGCAACCTCTGGCGTTAAAAGTGTTTGTGGATTAGTGCGAACTTCAGAACCGATAGTGTCTGTTAAAGCAGCGACCTCAAACTTCATATCTCATTCATCCCAATTGATCATGACATTAATGATACACAAGTGTACTTTTAATGCAATAAATGATTAACCCCTAAAAAACCAAGGAAATGTACTATTATTTAGGACGGAGGCAGCACAATGCATGTATCAATATCCCCACCTTCATGGCTCGGCCATTGCCCTTATTGCAACAGTTGGGTAGAAATGAATTTGCGATCTTGCCCCCATTGCAAGAAGGCTTACTCGGCTGAACAAATTAGAGCCATTCAGAACGAGTGCAAGAAAAGGAAAAGAGAATCTCAACGGGCTATTTATTTGGTTCTTGGATTAGCGGCAGGGTTGGGAATATTTATTGTGATAGATTTAGAATTATACAAACTGTGGTTTTAATCAGAATCTTTTTGGTCTCAGCATTACCATTCATTACGCCCTAGTAATAACCTGTCCACCGACTCCTCCACCCATTGCTTCCGCTCCGACTCAGAAACATCTTGATTCATCAGCAATATATTCACATACCAGCCACGATTCATAAAAATAAAGGTTTTGGCAACCGCTGCCGGGTTTTTGCAGGGCACGCCATCACGCTTAGCGCTTTCTTCTATAAAACGGGTAATGCGCTTGATCCCCAAGTTGGTTTTCTCTACCGCTGCAGCACCCAATTCAGAAAAACGATAGGATTCACTGTAAATCAGTTTATTGATAGCAATGGAGTCAGCCTGCAGACTATGTTTCAGCATATGGTTAGCGAAGGATTTCAAGCCTTGCTCCAAACCGAGAGGCTCACCCTTAAATTCTAACGATGCCTGCGGAGATGCCTTTTCAATTTGAGCAAAGATAATAGCCCTGAACAATTCTTCTTTGGAAGGATAACGGGAATACAACGTAGTTTTAGAGCCACCAACCCGTTTGGCAATGCGCGCCATCGCCGCATCACCATAACCGTATTCTAAAAACTCTATTAAGGCTGCGTCTAAAATTTTACGCTGGATGGCCTCAGCATCTTCGGGTCGAGGTCGACCACGGGGGCGGCTGGCAGGCTTGGCTTTGGTGCGCTTCTTTGCTGGCATTACGACATAACTGTTCAAATAATTTTTGGCGCATGATAAATCATAGAGAGATGACTTAACAGCAGGCGACTTTTTTAGAACCAAGCTGAATATGAAAATATCGCACACCCAACCTAACCAAACTAATTTGTAGCGGCTAAATTGTAACTTCTCCCAAGCATTGCAGCCAGCGGTTACAAACACTTACATTCCAAAACCCGCTGACACCAAATACACGACCTCTTATCACCAAACCACCATGCATCCCCCCATGCAAGATCAATATTTGAACTAACCTTAGAGGCACAGTTTAGAAATTGCTCAACTAACCGATTTCAGCCCAACATTAGAGTACTATCGTGCAAACAGCTACCAATAAACAAACCGGTTTCACATTGGTGGAACTACTCATCACACTGACGATAGCAGGTATTCTGCTTGGGATCGGTGTTCCATCCTTCTTCCACATAATCCAAAGCAATCGCTCTGCAACCCAAATCAACACCCTAGTTAATGCCATCAATTTCGCACGCAGCTCGGCCATGGAACGCAATGGAGCTGTGTGGATAGGCTCACGTGACAGTGGAACCGACTGGAGTGATGGCTGGGTCGTGTATGTGGATACCAACGACGATGGTGATTATGACGATGGTGAAGAGATTCGGCTCTTTGACGCATTACCAAACTCCAGCACCCTAACCGCAAGCCAGGGTCGTATCTCCCTGGATGACAACGGTTATGTGGATGATCTACGCATCACACAAACTATCACCTGGGCACTGACCCAAGCCGATTGCGACGGAGACCTGAACCGTACGTTAACGCTCCACCAAAGTGGGCGCAGTGTTGTTGCGCAAACCACGTGTCCGTGAGGTGTTCGACCATGAAATCACAAAAAGGCTTAACGTTAATTGAAGTTTTGGTATCCATCGTTGTCTTGAGTCTGGCGGTTATTGGTACCGTTTCCATGCAGATGAACGCATTGCGTTATAACCAATCCTCCCTGAATCGTTCCCAGGCAACCTATGCTGCTAATGACATATTGGATCGCATGCGAGCCAATCGCTCTGCCGCAACAGCCGGAAATTACAATATCACCACCAGCGCAACGGCCACGGCAAGCACAACCATTGCGTCACAAGACTTAGCAGAATGGCGAGCCAATCTCAGCCAACTCTTACCAGAAGGTACAGGTGGTGTATCCGTAAGCAGCAACGTGGTCACCATTACCATCCAATGGGATGAGCGACGTGCCGAAAACTCCAGCAGTGCCGAACTACAATCCTTTGTCTACACGTCGGAGCTATAAATCATGAGACATTACAACCGACAACACGGACTCAGCCTTATTGAACTGATGATAGCTATCACTCTTGGTTTGTTGATTGTGGGTAGCGTCATTCAACTGTTATTAACCAGCAAGTCCACCTTTCGCACGGTGGATTCTGTTTCCAATATCCAGGACAGCGCTCGTTATAGCATGCACTTGCTCAACAAAGAACTGCGCATGGCAGGTTACACCGGCTGCATAACACGCGGCACATCAGTGGACGTTACCAACACTCTGAATAGCAGCAATACCGCGCTCTACGATTTTTCTGCTGGTCTTAAAGGTTATAACGATGTATCCGGTACACCGTCGGATCTTGCCACTGCAATGCTTAACGACCCAGCACCCATCGCGGGTACTGATGTTCTTTTGATTCGAGGACCGCTGGATAGCCCACTGGAAATAACGCAATCAAACAACAGTGCGCAGGTTTTTACCACCGCAGGCGATACAGAAACCGCAGCCTGTGATGATGGCACCGACCGAATAGGAGGCCTGTGTATTGGCGACATATTAATGGTAAGCGACTGTGCAAAAGCGCGCGTATTTCAACTCACCAATATCACCGTCACTGGCGGAACCGAGGCAAACCTAGTCCATTCAAGCTCGGGAGCTTCACCAGGCAACGCTCTTTCCAGCTGGGGCGGCGCCAGCGCTCCTGAAGAGGAACAATTTGATACGGATGCCGAAGTGGTACGCATTAGCACCCTTGTTTATTACGTAGCAACTGCATCGGACAGTGGCTTACCCGCTTTATACCGTAAGGAAGGCAGCGGACCAGCTGTGGTCATCGCCGATGGTATTCAAGACTTTCAACTGGAGTATGGCGAAGACACCGATGATGATTTCGAAGCCGAAACCTATACCACTGCAAACTCGGTAACCGACTGGGAAGCCGTTCGCTCCATTAAGATAAAGATGCTGTTAATCAGCCAACAAGACAACGTGATTAACGAGAATCAACAATATTCCTTCAACAATGTTGATAGTACTGCCACTAACCGTCGTTTGCATTATTCGTTAACGTCCACTGTGACGCTGCGAAACCGAGTGCCTTAGGAGAAAGCCCATGAAAAGAATTGAAACACAACAAGGCGTTGCTCTGGTCATCGTTCTCGTGTTGCTGACACTAATAGCCCTCATTGGCGCCACTTCAATGCAAACCACCACAGTGCAAGAGTCCATGACCAGCAACCAAAAAGACATGTCTGTTTCATTTAACTCGGCAGAAGCAGCACTAAGAGCTGCAGAAACCTATCTCAACGGAAATTCTATTGGCGCATTCGATGGCACTGTCGCGGGTTTATATTATTCCACCGCAAATAATATACCCGACTGGAAAAATGCCACCACCACAGGCTGGATCACTCGAACAGGCACGTTACCTAATGTTTCTTCACAGCCGGAATACTTTATTGAAGAACTGCCTACGGTTTATGACCCCACCACCAATGCCAGCGCAGATACTCCATTACAACAAAAACCACTCTATCGCGTGACTGCGCGAGGATACGGGCCTTCCACTAATGGCCACAGCGTACTGCAAACCGTATTCAAGCGCTAAAGGAGGTAACACGATGTTTGTTTCTCATTTACTACGATTTTTGTGCCTTGGAATCATGTTAGTTTCCACAAGCACCACTGCTGCTGAACAAACGATGATTGGTACTATTCAGCACACAGCAGAAGACCACATTGTCTTTGAGCATAAAAAGTTTCCATTAAAACCCCTGCTCAACGGGGTAGATATGCGCAAAGCCTTAGGAGGAAAGTCCTCGCAATATTCGCTCGATGTTACTGTGTTGGACCCTCAAGGACGGCCAATGAACTACAGCACTCTGTTCAATGTAGGGTATGTAACTAAAGCACAAGTTCACCTAAATGACGATGGACACGTTAGCCAAATTCAAGTGCTGGAGATGCAACAATGAAACATCAATCCATAATTTATTCGGTACTTGGTTTATCCTGCCTGTGGTTAACGCAGCAAACTTATGCAGGAGTCACACTGGCAGAAACGCCGCTCTATCTTACTAATGATGTTGCCCCCAATGTTCTTTTGGAAGTCTCGGTAGAAACACCCATGGGCGGTGCTGCATTTAATGACCAAACCAATACCAGCGTGGCCACCACCCATGAAGATTATTGCGCCGGTAGACAATGGGTTAGGCTGAATGACAATTGGCGGCACGCCGGAACCTGTTTTAACCCTGCAAAAACTTACCTAGGTTATTTTGATTCCGAAAAGTGCTACAGCTACAACAGCACCAACGAGTATTTTTACCCTGTGGGGTATCTCTCAAGCCCAGGAAGCTGCAACCAAAAGTTTAATGGCAACTATATGAACTGGGCCACCATGACCGCGATGGATATGTTCACCTATACCATGACTGGTGGTAATCGCGTTATAGACACCAATAGTAATGCCGCCACATACAACACGGTGATCCAACGAGCCCGAAAAACCAACAACGACGGCTGGTTCCCCTTCAAGATGATTGGCAGAGTGCAGAGCACACAAACCGGTGTATCGGTAACCCCTTCTAGTTACACCCCCTACACAGGCAAAGATGCCGTCGTCGTTTATAACTGGTCTAACCGTTTTGATTTTACGCCTTACAACTGGAGCAGCAGCAATAACCGGTACGAAAAAGGCTCAACCACAACCTATAAAGCCCGTGTGGCCGTTTGTGTAGATGGCATGCTGGAAGCCAACTGTATCAAGTATGGTGACGTGTATAAGCCGGAAGGCTTGATCCAAGAAAATGCCGACAACATGCGCTTTGCCGTATCAGGTTACCTGAATGACAACACCAACTCTAGAGATGGCGGTGTTATGCGTACTTTAATGAAGTACATTGGTCGAACTCTTCCCGATGGCACGGCTAATAGCGCTGCGGAAATTAATACTAATGGAACTTTCGTAACCGACCCCGATAACGACGCTGTGGACACCTACAGTGGCGTCATCAACTATGTCAACCGTTTTAACCAGGAAGCCGATTATAAGAGCCTTGACCCCATTGCTGAGCTTTACTATGAAAGCCTGCGCTACCTGATGGGCATGGCAGTACCAACCGCTGAATACATCAACAACCATGCTTCTTATAACGGAAAAATGCCGGTACAAACCACCTGGGATGACCCGTGGCAATACAGCTGTCAACAAAGCTTTATCATCGGCCTCAATGATGCCAACCCCTGGTATGACAAATCAGTACCTGGCACCTCCTTTACCTCCAATAAAGTTGATACCCACAGCCTTAGCGCCAGCGACTACGGTGAACCATCCACAGCCAGCACGTTTACCGCAATCAGCCCCACCGACTTTGCCAGCCAGACGGTTAGCGCAATCGATGTGAGCACATTAACGGACACTGTAGGTCAACTGGAAGGCCTGAATGGAACCGACCAATGCATTGGCTGTGTTATTGGCGGAGAATGTTTCTCTGGAGCCGATGATATCAGAACCATTAGCACCCTGGGTGATGTGATGGGTACCTGCCCTTATACTGGAAAAGAAAACTCCTACTATATTGCCGGCTTGGCCTATATGGCGAACACCTATGATGTCAGACCTGATATGGCAGGCGTGCAAAACATTCAAACCTTTATGATTGATACTCAAGAATATGCCACCAATCCATTAACCGGCCAAATGAACATGTTATGGCTGGCGGCAAAATACGGTGGTTTTGAAGAAGAGGAAGGCAGCGAAAATTATCAACCGGATCTTGCATCAGAATGGGATGAAGACGGCGACGGTAATCCAGACAACTACGTCTATGCCACAAACCCTGCGGAAATGGTGCGAGCGTTACAAGAAACCTTTTCAGAAATTGATAGGCGCACATCATCATCCAGTACCGTTGCAGCAAACTCCTCCCGTCTAAACACTGGAACAACCGTATTCCAAGCAACCTTTGATAGCGGCTCCTGGTCTGGTGAGCTATCTGCCTATGCCGTAAACCAAAGCGACGGATCTATTGCGACCAATCCAACTTGGCAAGCCACAAACAAAATGCCAGCAGCAGCATCCCGTTCCATTTATACCCGTGAGGATGACGGCACCCCAGTCGGCATTGCATTTCAGTGGGCCAACCTGACCAGCACCCAACAAACAGCGCTGAATAAGGATATGTACGGTGACACTGATGGCCTAGGCAGCACCCGCGTAGATTACATTCGCGGTGATACCACCGTATGGGATGACGTAACCCCGAATTTCCGCGAGCGGGAAGAAGTACTTGGCGATATCGTTAATTCAAATCCCCTCTATGTGTACCAACCGGATTTTGGATACGCTCAATACTATTCAGGTTTAACGGCCACCGAGAAATCTGCTTACTTAAGCTTCCGCAACACCAGCGCCTACAAAAACCGACCAGCGATGGTATATGTAGGCGCCAATGATGGCATGCTGCACGGCTTTAATGCCACGACTGGCGTTGAAGAATTTGCTTACATACCAAGCGAATTGATTAGCCGCCTGCCAGAATTAACGGATCAACGATACACCCACAAATATTTTGTGGACGGATCACCTCGTTATGGTGATGCCTATATTGGCAGTGCTTGGAAAACAGTCCTAATTGGATCAACCGGTGCTGGTGGCAAAAGCGTTTACGCACTAGACGTTACTACCCCTGGCAGCTTTGCCACCGGGGATGTATTGTGGGAGTTCAGTAGCAGCGATGATAACAACCTAGGCAACGTATTAGGTCAACCCACCATTGCCCGCTTAACCTCTGGCGACTGGGTAGCATTAGTGGGAAATGGACCAAATGGAGATGGTGACGTCGCCAAGCTATTTGTCCTAGACCTTTCTGACGGTTCCGTGATAGCTGAAATCAGCACAGGTGCCGGAGACGCAACTAACCCTAACGGATTGTTCGCCCCAGTGCCTGTTGATGCAGATGGTGACCGGGATGCTGATTTTGTTTATGCCGGAGACATGCTGGGCAACCTGTGGAAATTTGAGTTCAACGTCAACAATGGCAATTGGAGCAGTTCACCAACCCTAATCTTCACTGCCTGTGAAACCGACACCACCACCTGCCCTGCCACCGACCGCCAACCTATTACTGTTCGGCCTACCGTAGTAGAACACGCTGGCGGAACAGGTTTTATGATTTACTTCGGTACAGGCCGTTATTTCACAACCGGCGACGATCAAGTTCCCGCCTCACCAAGAGTCGATGCTTTCTATGGTATCTGGGATGACATGAGCAACAGCCCAACGATTTCTCGTTTATCAGAACTAGTGGAACAATCCATTATTGTTGAAGACAGCGCAACAAACGGCAACGGGGAAGTTTACAACTACCGCATCGTCTCCAATAACACTGTGGACTACACCACCAAACACGGCTGGTACATGAAGCTTCAACAAATCGATAACACAACAATACCTTCTTCCTATTCTGCCATAGGGGAACGAGTTGTGAATGACGCGGTAATACGTGGCGACCGCTTAGTGTTTACCAGCATGATTCCAGATTCCAATGCCTGCTCCTACGGTGGAACCGGCTGGTTAATGGAAGTGGATGCACTTACCGGTGGTCGATTGACTTATAGTGCAATCGACGTAAACAACGACGGCGCCATTGACTCAGCGGATCAGGTTCTTCTGAACGGAAACCTTGTGCCACCCAGTGGTTCGGGTTCATCTGAAATCATAAATGGCCCCACCGTAATCGAGGCCGAAGATGGTCAGTACGAATACAAGTACACCAGTGGCTCCAGTGGTTCAATGGATACCACTTTGGAAATAGGTTCAGGAACCGTTTACGGAAGACAATCCTGGCGACAACTGAAGTAAGCCGATAAAAGTGTGCAGTATCAACATTTACTGATGATACTGCACACTGAACTCGTGCACCGCATCAACAAAAACTTTGGCATGATCCGGGTCAGCATCCAAAGCAATGCCATGGCCCAGGTTAAACACATGGCCATCGCCACTGCCAAAACTTTCTAAAATTCGTGCCACTTCTTTGCGGATGTTTTCTGGAGAAGAATACAACACGGAAGGATCCATATTCCCCTGCAGAGCAATTTTATCGCCCACTCTTGCACGGGCATCACCGATTTCAATAGTCCAGTCCAAACCGGCGGCATTGCAGCCAGTAGCGGCAATCTTTTCTAACCATTGCCCACCATTTTTGGTAAACAGAATGCTTGGTACTGGACGGCCATCATTTTCCTTGATCAACCCTTTTACAATTTTTTCCATATAAGCCAAGGAAAACGCCTGATAGTGTTGAGTGCTTAACACCCCGCCCCAGGTATCAAAAATCTGCACGGCTTGTGCACCGGCTTTGATTTGTTGATTTAAATAATCGATTACGCTGTCAGCCAGTTTATCCAACAAAGCGTGTAACACTTCTGGCTGAGAATACATCATGCGTTTGATCGTGCGGAAATCTTTGGAAGATCCGCCTTCCACCATATAGGTTGCCAATGTCCACGGGCTACCGGAAAAACCAATCAAAGGCACACGCCCACCCAAAGCCGAACGAATGGTGCGCACGGCATTCATCACATAGTCTAAATCGGTAGCAGAATCAGGAACGGGCAAATCGGCAACGTCCTTCTCCGTTCTTACCGGCTTTTTGAAGCGCGGACCTTCACCCTGCTCGAAATACAAACCCAAACCCATGGCATCGGGAATAGTAAGAATATCGGAAAACAGAATGGCCGCATCCAGCTCAAAACGCTCCAATGGTTGCAGGGTGACTTCGCAGGCCAATTCATTGTTTTTACAAAGCGCGAGAAAATCACCCGCCTGAGCACGAGTGGCACGGTATTCAGGCAGATACCGACCGGCTTGACGCATCATCCACACTGGGGTGACATCAACAGGTTGCTTTAATAATGCGCGGAGGAATCGGTCGTTTTTCAGTTCTGACATCATCTGGCCTTTTTGTATTTACTCTAATCGTATGGGAGTTTATAACGAATCTATGATTGGTGCGCCACCCAAATTAACTACTGCTGGAATTCGTGGCGCGGAAGGCAGGAAGGGTAAGGGTTAAAGCATTAACACGCCGCTTTACTCTGCTGTGCAATTTTTCTGATTGTGCTAACGATGTGAGGAGGAGAGGGTGGCTGGTGCGCAGAGAGGG
>JBFKSL010000101.1:0-10736 GCA_041626995.1 Ketobacter sp.
GCCGTAGTCGCGGATAAGGTTGTCGGTGCTTGCTTCAATGGGCAGAATCACGGCCGCAGCAGAAAGCACAGCAAGTAAGTTCAAAATATTGGAACCCACAATGTTACCCAGTGCAATGTCATGATGCTTGCGTAGAGCGCTAGCTACTGAGGCTGCCAATTCCGGCAGGCTGGTGCCGATGGCCACGATGGTCAGGCCGATTACCACTTCGCTCACGTCCATGGCCCGAGCCACATCAATGGCGCCCCACACCAGGATGCGGGAGGACACCACCAGCACCACAGTACCGATCACGAACCAGGTAATGGATTCTTTTAGGCCCAGATCAGGAATCTCTTCTTCGGTGTCTGGCTCGATCATTTCGTCGCTGTGTTCCTTTTTATAGCGGAACATCAGGTACATCAGCAGTGCAAGCATGGCAAGCATGGCCATGGCATCGGCCTGGGAAAGAACGCCATCGCTAAGCAGGAAGCCAACCGCGGCAGTTACCGCAATCAGGGCGGGCAGGTCCTGGCGCAATAACCCACTCTTTACAGGTAGGGCAGCAATCAAAGCTGTTACCCCCAGCACCAAGCCCATATTGGCAATGTTCGAGCCTACCGCATTACCTAAAGCCAGCTGCGGGGATTCTGCCAAAGCAGACATAATGGATACCACAATTTCCGGGGCAGAAGTGCCCAATGCCACGATGGTCAGGCCGATCATGGCCTTCGACATGCCAAGACTCTCTGCCAGCCCAACGGAGCCATCCACAAACTTATCGGAACTCCATACCAGCAACACAAGGCCAACAACAATAGCCGCTAAGGCAAGTAACATGATCGATATCCAATGGGTAAAACAGGCACTGCAATGTAATGAGAATTGCCGCACCATGCAAGGGTGCACCATTGTTTTTCCTTTTTATGGCAAGATGATATAGTTGCCCACTTATTTTTATCTGGCACTTATCTCTGGAAACCCGGTCAAAGGTTTTCCTAAGGCAAGCATAGGGCCTACATGTCATCTAATACTGATAATTATGTCGAAGTTTGCGATATGTCGTTTTTTCGCGGCGATCGCGCTATATACAATAATGTGAACCTTGTTATTCCCAAGGGCAAGGTTACTGCCATAATGGGGCCTAGCGGCACGGGCAAAACCACCTTGTTGCGCCTAATTGGTGGCCAGCTTAAGCCCGACAGCGGAAGCATTGTGGTAGATGGTCACAATATTCCCGAGCTGGGTCGCAAAGAGCTGTTTGAAGTGCGTAGCAAGATGGGGATGTTGTTCCAGAGTGGTGCTCTGTTCACCGACTTGTCAGTTTTTGAAAACGTGGCCTTTCCTTTGCGAGTTCATACCGATCTCCCAGAAGACATGATTCGTGACATCGTAATAATGAAACTTCAGGCGGTAGGCCTGCGCGGTGCCCGTGATTTGATGCCCAGCGAGCTTTCCGGTGGTATGGCGCGGAGGGCCGCCCTGGCGAGAGCCATTGCATTAGACCCTGAGCTGGTTATGTATGATGAACCTTTCGCAGGTCAAGACCCCATGGCCATGGGGGTGGTGGTTCAGCTGATCCGTTTGCTGAATGATGCCTTGGGTCATACCAGTATTGTGGTGTCCCATGATGTGCAGGAAACCGCCAGTATTGCCGATTATATCTATGTGATTGCTGATGGCATTATCATCGGTCAAGGTACGGCAGAAGAAGTGCTGCATTCCGACTTGCCGCGAGTGCGCCAGTTTATGCAAGGATTACCCGATGGCCCTGTGCCTTTCCATTTCCCAGCCAGCGATCTGGCGGATGATTTTTTACGGGGGCGCACTTAGTGATTGAGCAAATCGCCAGCGCTGGTCGCGTGGCTATCGAAACCCTTCAGGCCGTGGGTCGCTCAGGTTTGTTTCTATTCCACTCATTGTGGGCGTGGCCAAGCCTACGCAATAGCTTCCCCTTGTTGGTGCGTCAAATCTACTCCGTGGGTGTATTGTCTTTGGTCATTATCATGGTGTCGGGCTTGTTTATCGGCATGGTGTTGGCGCTGCAGGGTTACAATATTCTTAATCGATACGGTAGCGAGCAGGCGTTAGGGCAGATGGTGTCTTTAACTCTATTAAGGGAATTGGGGCCTGTGGTTACCGCGTTGTTGTTTGCTGGTCGTGCGGGTTCGGCTTTAACGGCTGAGATTGGTTTGATGAAAGCAACCGAGCAGTTGGCCAGCATGGAAATGATTGGTGTTGATCCGCTACGGCGTATAATTTCCCCCCGCTTTTGGGCTGGCTTTATCTGTATGCCTACTTTAGCCATTATCTTTTCCAGTGTTGGGGTAATTGGCGCTTACCTAGTGGGCGTCGAATGGTTGGGGGTGGATGGCGGCTCTTTCTGGTCGAATATGCAAGGCAGCGTGGAGTGGGATGATGACGTTATGAATGGTGTTATCAAAAGCTTCGTGTTTGGCATTGTGGTCACCTGGATAGCGGTGTTCCAGGGCTATGACACCATTCCAACGTCCGAAGGAATCAGTCGGGCCACCACCCGCACAGTGGTGTACTCATCTTTAGCGGTATTGGGTTTAGACTTTATTTTAACCGCCGTCATGTTTGGAGAACTATAAAATGCGCATGCGTACATTGGAATTAACGGTAGGCGGATTTATGTTGTTAGGCCTGCTAGCCCTGATATTTCTGGCTTTGAGGGTGAGCGGCCTGTCCATGAACAACAACGAAGACAGCTATACCGTCTTCGCAAAGTTCGAAAATATTGGTGGCCTTACAGAACGCGCCAAAGTCACCATGGCGGGAGTAACCATTGGCCGGGTAACCAAAATCTATTTGGATAAAGAAGATTTCGTGGGCGTGGTGGAAATGGAGATTTATAACTCGGTGAATAACCTGTCCTCCGACACCAGTGCCAGCATTCTTACGGCCGGTGTGTTGGGTGAAAAGTATATTGGCCTGACCGTAGGGGCAGAGCTGGATAACCTTGAAAGCGGTAGCGAGATCTACAACACCCAGTCCGCACTGGTGCTGGAAGACCTGATCGCCAAGTTCCTGGTAGGAAGAGTGTCTGATGACGAACCCTAAACAAAATGGAACCCTGGGCGTTAGCGTGATTCGGGTAAGTGATTCTCAAATTGCCATTAGCGGAAATATGGTATTTGAGACCGCAATTGTGCTGCGTCGAGAAGGAGAAGGTTTGCTGCCCAGCATGGGTGAAAATATCACCGTAGACCTTTCTCAGGTGGGGCGGGTTGGCAGTGTGGGCATATCTGTTCTCATGTGCTGGATGCGCATGGCACAAGTGTTGGGCAAGGCCATTAAGTTTGTTAATGCGCCTGATGATATGCTGGATGTGAGTCGGGTCAGCTCCGTGGATGGGGTGATTCCTTTTTCTTCCTGATTTTGGCGTCGAATTTGTTTACAATACGGCCCCTTCAAAATGAACTCAGGTAACACGTAGATGGTAACTGCTGAAGATATCCAACAGCGAATCGAATCCGGTATCGAAAATGCCGAAGTGATGGTCAAATTAGACGGCAACAAATGCCTTGTGGCTGTGGCTTCCCCTGCCTTTGAAGGCCTTCGCACCGTGAAAAAACAGCAGCTGGTGTATGGCTGCCTAAACGAATTAATCTCTAGCGGTGAGCTGCACGCCGTGAGCATGCATACCTATACCCCTGCCGAATGGGAAAGCCAGAAAAAACTGGGAATTCCCGGATTCTAATCCTAACGAGGCCTTAACATGGATAAATTAGTCGTCACCGGGGGCAAAAGTCTCGACGGTGAAATCCGCATTTCAGGTGCCAAGAATTCCGCATTGCCGGTGTTGGCGGCCACCCTGCTGTGCGACGAAACCATGAAGGTATGTAACCTGCCTCACCTGCAAGACATCACTACCATGATTGAGTTGTTAGGTCAGATGGGTGTAGAGCTGGTAATTGATGACAAGCTCAACGTGGAAGTGGAAGCCAACACGATCAAACAGCTGGAAGCGCCATACTCCTTAGTAAAAACCATGCGTGCCTCCATTTTGGTGTTAGGCCCTATGCTGGCGCACTTTGGTGAGGCCCATGTGTCATTGCCTGGCGGTTGTGCCATTGGTAGCCGCCCAGTAGATATTCATATACATGGCCTGCAAGCTATGGGTGCGGACATTCAAGTGGAAGGTGGTTACATCCATGCTTACTGTAAAGGCCGCTTAAAAGGCGCCCGTATTGTATTGGAAACCATTACCGTTACCGGCACCGAAAACCTGATGATGGCTGCCGCCTTGGCGGATGGTCAAACCATATTGGAAAACGCTGCACGCGAGCCGGAAGTGGTAGATTTAGCCAACTGCATCAATGCCATGGGTGGTGACGTGCAGGGTGCTGGCACCGACACCATTATCATTAATGGCGTGGATCGTCTCACTGCCTGTGAATACAACGTCATTCCTGACCGTATTGAAACCGGCACCTATCTAGTGGCTGGCGCCATCAGTCGTGGCAGGGTAAAACTGAAAAACACTCGGTGGAATCTCCTGGACGCAGTATTAGCCAAACTGGAAGAGGCGGGCGCTCATATCAATACCGGTGATGATTGGGTTGAGCTGGATATGAAAGGCAACCGTCCCAAAGCAGTCAACATCCGCACCGCGCCGTACCCAGCGTTTCCAACCGACATGCAAGCCCAGTTTACTGCTCTGAATGCGGTCGCTGAAGGCAGTAGCACCATCATCGAAACCATATTCGAAAACCGATACATGCACGTATCCGAACTCAGTCGAATGGGCGCGGATATTACCTTAGAAGGCAACACCGCCATCATCAAGGGTGTAGAGCAGCTAACCGGAGCGCCGGTAATGGCAACCGACTTGCGCGCATCCGCTGGCTTAGTGCTGGCCGGGCTAGTGGCCGATGGCGAAACCATGGTGGATCGCATCTACCACATCGACCGTGGCTATGAATGTATTGAAGAAAAACTGCAAATGCTGGGTGCTACCATCCACCGCATACCGTCATAAAAAGTGAATACCATGACTGCAAAAATACGAATTGCCCTTTCCAAGGGGCGCATCTTGGATGAAACCTTGCCGTTACTTAAAACAGCCAATATTGAGCTGTTAGAAGAACCATCCAAAAGCCGAAAGCTGATCTTCCCCACATCCGATCCCAATGTGGAACTGATCATCATCCGCGCCACCGATGTACCCACCTTCGTAGAGCACGGTGCTGCCGACATCGGCGTGGCGGGTAAAGACGTATTAATGGAGCATGGCGCCCGCGGTGTATACGAACCGCTGGACTTAAACATCTCCCGTTGCAAATTGATGGTGGCTGCCAAGAAAGAAGCCGACGAATCACAGGGTCGACTGCGCGTAGCCACCAAATTCGTCAACATCACCAAACAGTATTACGCCGAAAAAGGCGAGCAAGTGGAAATCATCAAACTGTATGGTTCCATGGAATTAGCGCCATTGGTTGGCCTGGCCGATAAGATCGTGGATATTGTGGATACCGGCAACACTCTACGCGCTAATGGTCTAGAACCCACAGAGTTAATTGCCACCATCAGCTCGCGTTTAATCGTCAACAAAGCCTCCATGAAAATGAAGCACGGCGCGATTCAGAAACTGATTGATCAACTGGCTGTTGCAGTTGAGAATAATCGGTAGAGACATCCGCTTTCGATTCGTAGCGCAAAGCTAGTGAAGGAGGGAAGCCGAAGGCCAAGTGTCCATGCAGGGAATCTTCTCCCCTCCTGAACGGAAATTTAGCGAAGACAAAGACAAGAGGTAACCCAATGACATTCGACATCACCCAACTGGATGCCAATCAAAGCGACTTCGAACAACAGCTTGATTCACTTCTAGCCTGGGAGAGCGTGTCTGATCATGGCGTGCAAACCGCCGTTGCCGAAATCGTCGCTGATGTCCGCCAACGTGGCGATCAAGCCGTATTGGACTACACCAAGCGCTTCGATCGCGTGCAAGCCAATTCCGTAGTGGAACTGGTTATCTCACAAGAACGCCTACAACAAGCCCTGGACACCATACCAGCGGAGCAACGACAAGCCTTACAAACCGCCGCCGATCGCGTCCGCGCCTACCATGAACATCAAAAACAAGATTCCTGGTCCTACACCGAAGCCGATGGCACACTGCTAGGCCAACAAGTCACACCGCTGGATCGTGCTGGCCTGTACGTTCCTGGCGGCAAAGCCACTTACCCTTCGTCTGTACTGATGAATGCCATACCCGCCAAAGTGGCCGGTGTAAAAGAAGTGATTATGGTTGTGCCCACGCCTAACGGTGAAGTGAACGAAATGGTGTTGGCCGCCGCTAAAATTGCTGGCGTAGATAAAGTCGTTACCATTGGTGGAGCACAAGCCGTTGCCGCCTTAGCCTATGGCACCGACACCGTTCCCCGTGTCGACAAAATCGTTGGCCCTGGCAACATCTACGTGGCCACTGCCAAACGCATGGTGTTTGGCCAAGTGGGTATCGACATGATCGCAGGCCCATCAGAAATTCTGATCGTCTGCGATGGCCAGACCAATCCCGATTGGATTGCCATGGACATGTTCTCTCAGGCAGAGCACGATGAAGACGCCCAATCCATTTTAATTTCCCCAGATGCGGATTTTATCGAACAGGTAAAACAATCCATCGAGAAACTGCTGCCAACGCTGGAGCGCGAAAGCATTGCCCGTGTGTCGTTAAAAAATCGCGGCGCACTTATACAAGTAAAAGACATGCAACAAGCAGTAGAGCTAATCAACCGCATTGCGCCAGAGCATTTGGAATTATCGGTTGATGATCCTGAAACCATGGCAAAACAAGTTCGCCATGCAGGTGCTATTTTTATGGGCCGATACACTGCCGAAGCATTAGGGGATTACTGCGCTGGCCCCAATCACGTGCTGCCCACCTCCGGCACCGCCCGTTATTCATCACCCTTGGGTGTATATGATTTTCAAAAGCGCAGCTCACTAATAATGTGCACGCCAGAAAAAGCATCAGAGCTAGGTAAAGTAGCCTCGGTATTATCCCGCGGGGAAAGCTTAACGGCTCACGCCCGTTCAGCGGAATATCGTATTCAAGAAGATAAGGAGTAGTCATGAGCGATCGAGTAAAAGAGTGGATTCGGCCTGAAATACAACAGCTATCCGCTTACCATGTGCCTCCTGCTTCGGGCATGGTGAAACTGGATGCCATGGAAAACCCTTATCGTTGGCCGCAGGAATTAATTGAAGAGTGGCTTGGCACCCTGCGGGACGTTCAAATTAATCGCTATCCCGATCCGGCCTGTTCAGAGCTGAAAGAGGATTTGGCCCTAAAAATGGGTGTTGATCCTAAATACAAAGTTCTACTGGGCAATGGTTCCGATGAAATCATTCAAATCGTCGCCATGGCATTGGCGCAACCGGGCAGAACCCTGCTTTCGGTGGAACCCAGTTTTGTCATGTACAAAATGATCGCCACCTTCTGCGGTATGGATTACCTCGGGGTTCCTCTAGGTGATGATTTCCAGTTAGATGCCGAGGCTACCTTAGCGGCAGTTGAAAAAACTCAGCCAGCGCTGGTGTTTTTGGCGCAACCTAATAATCCTACTGGAAACTTGTTTGATTTGGATGTGGTTAAGCAAATCTGTGCTGCAACCCCTGGTTTGGTGGTAATTGATGAAGCCTATATGGCCTTTACTGATCGTCAACACTTAAGCCTGATGGATGAATTCGATAATGTCGTGGTCATGCGCACGCTTTCGAAAATGGGGCTGGCTGGATTGCGGTTGGGCATGCTGTTTGGCAGCAAAGAGTGGATTGAACAGTTCGAAAAACTGCGTTTGCCCTACAACGTAAATGTGTTAACCGAAGCTTCCACTCGTTTCGCATTAACCCATTTTGACGTTCTAAAACAGCAAACGCAAAAGCTACGTGAGAACCGGGCAGAAATGCTTACGGCATTGGCAGAAATGCCATTCGATAAAGTATGGCCAAGTGAAGCCAACTTTATTTTGGTGCGCACCCAAAAGGGTAAAGCGGTAGAAACATTCGAAGCGTTAAAAGAAGCCAACGTGCTGGTGAAATGTTTGCATTCTGCTCACCTGCAGCTGGAAGACTGCCTACGTTTAACTGTGAGCACGAAGGAAGAAAACCGTATGTTGATACAGGCGTTGAAAAGCATTCTTAGTTAACTGTTATTCGGGCTTAGCCTCCAGCTTGGCCCGAATAAACTGGTTATGCGGAACATAGATCAACTCTGCCACCCGCCGAATAATGTGATCCTCATACCGATCCAAATTGCCATCGGCATAGGCGACCTGCCACATGCCTTTCACCAATTGAAATTTCTTCTCAGGGCTGAACGCCTCATTAATCCGTTTGGTGATTTCAAATAAATCATGGGCAGCATCATGGTGTTGCTTGGCTGCTTGAACTAACTCTTCGGTCTCCGCGGGAGAAAGCTGAAGCGTATCTGATAACAATCCACGCACAGTGTTTTCTTCGTCGGCATGCCACTCGCTATCAGCTGCCATTACTTCCACCAGTAAAGCGGCTGCCGCCAGGTTTACAGAAATCTCTGGCCGGGTTTCATTGTTTTCTGCGCTAAACCAATCAACAATTTTCTTAATCATGTAGCTCACTAATTATTGGGGGTGGGGCGTGATCCCACGGTTACCAAAATCTCTAAAGGTTGCCGTTGTCTGATTACTCTGATGGTTACCTTCGCGCCGGGTTCCATTTCCGTAATCATATTCATGGCGGCGCGAGGGTCGTCAATAGGGTTGCCGTTCATATGGGTAATAATGTCACCAGGGCTGATGCCTGCAATGTGCGCTGGCCCATTTTTAAAAATACCCACCACCAGCAAACCATCAATGTTTGGTAAATTTAGCGCTTTGGCCAATGCTGGGGTTAACGGTTGCGGTTCAATGCCCACCCAGCCGCGTATGACCTGTCCATGTTCCACCAAGTCTTTAATCACTTGTCTGGCAGTGGCAATGGGCACTGCAAAACCAATTCCGTGAGAGGCGCCAGTTTCCGAGCGAATCGCGGTGTTAACACCAATTAAGTCGCCATATACGTTTATCAAAGCGCCGCCAGAATTTCCTGGGTTAATAGCGGCATCGGTTTGAATGTAATCTACAAACGAACTCAGTTCTGTTTGATGACGCCCCAGTGCGCTGATAATACCTTTGGTAACCGTTTGGCCCACGCCAAAAGGATTGCCAATGGCCAGGACCACATCGCCGGTGCGAAGGTTTTCTGTGTTGGCCAGTGTAATGGAAGGTAGATCCGGCATATCAATGTAGAGCAAGGCTAAATCCGTTTCTGGGTCCGTACCTACTACCATGGCCACGGTTTCACGACCATCCGCTAAGGCCACCTTGATTTGGTCTGCTTGGGCAATGACATGATTGTTAGTAAGCACATAGCCGGAAGGGCTGATGATCACACCCGACCCCAAGCTTGACAGCATGCGTTGTCGTCGGGGAGCCTGATTCAAACCAAAAAAGCGGCGAAACAAAGGATCATCATAAAGTGGATGGCGGCGCTCGGTTACCAGTTTGCTGGTGTAGATGTTCACCACCGCTGGTTGTGCCTTTGCTACGGCGTCAGCATAGGAAACCGTATCGGTTAGATTGATCGTGCTTTGCAATGGCTCGGCTGATACTTGTTTTTCCAGCAACACAATTTCATGAATCTGCTGTCCACCTTTAGAAGCCAGTAGCAAATACAGCAATGCCACAATCAAACCCAGTAGAATGGGAGTGGTTAAAGCGCGAATCGATGCAATCACAAAAGACCTCAGCGATGGTTATAGAAATAAAGCACAACCAGAGTGACTGGATTAAGCATGGGGATTTCTGAAATAATCCCAAACTGAACAGCCATTGGAGGTTGTTCACGTTACCATGTCTATTGCGATTCCTCCACTGCCAAACGGAGCACATGATCCATGATTCAGCGCCAAGAATTGATTCAGTATCTCAGCCAATTATTAGAGCCCGAGCGCTTTAAAGATTACGCTCCCAATGGTTTGCAGGTGCAGGGAAAAGAGGAAATAAAAACGTTGGTTTCCGGTGTAACCGCAACCCAGGCTTTGATCGATAAAGCCATAGAGCTGAAGGCCGATGCCATATTGGTACATCACGGTTATTTTTGGCGGGGAGAGGACGCCACCATAACTGGGATGAAATATCGCCGCGTTAAAGCGCTATTAGAGAATGGCATTAATCTACTGGCCTACCACCTACCTTTGGATGCACACCCTGAATTTGGCAATAACGCTCAGCTGGCCAAGCAATTGGGGATTCGTGTGGAAGGGGGGCTTGATCCAGCGGAACTGCGTCCGGTGGGGAATGTGGGTAGCGTGGCGGCTTCAGTGAGTTTGGAGCAGTTTGCTCAATCCATAGAAGCCACTTTGCAGCGCCAACCTACCGTGGTGGCCGGTGGAGATCATCCCATCAAGCGTGTAGCCTGGTGTACCGGTGGTGCCCAAGGCTATATTGAAAAGGCGGTGGCACTGGGAGCCGATGTCTATATCAGTGGTGAAATCTCAGAACAGACCACTCATGTGGCCCGCGAATGCGGCATTCACTATATAGCCGCAGGCCATCATGCCACTGAACGCTATGGTGCTCAGGCGATGGGCCAGCACCTTGCGGATAAATTCCAGCTAAATCATAGGTTTGTGGATATCGCAAACCCCGCCTGATCTTTCCGCAAAGAATAGGTATAATGCGCGCCGACCAAAGTGTTCCTTAACCTAA